>NZ_JBEPEL010000006.1:0-172454 GCF_040300825.1 Streptomyces sp. NPDC000229 | reverse complement strand
GGGGGGGGGGGGGGGGGGGGGGGGGGGGGGGGGGGGGGGGGGGGGGGGGGGGGGCCGGGGGGGGGGGGGGGGGGGGGGGGGGGGGGGGGGGCCGGGCCCCTGTGGGGGCGGGCGCGGTCCCCGCCCCCGCCCCCGCCCCCGCCGAGAGCCGGTTGTCGGCGGGGGCGGGGCGACGGTCAGGACTTGCGGACGCGGAGCGCCCGGCGCAGGTCGTCGATCTGGTCGGTGAGTTTGCGGCGGAGGGCCGGAAGGATGTTGTCGGACGACACGTGCTGTTCGGCCAGGCGGAGGTGGGCGGCGTCGACGGCGTGGGCGGGGAAGGCGAAGCGGCCGGCCGCGTCGGCGATGGCGGGGCCCCGGCGGTCGGCGAGGGCGGTGGCGTCGGGGTAGAAGCGGGGGACGTACTCCCGTACCAGATCGGCCTGTTCGGGCTGCCAGAAGCCTTGGGCGGTGGCGGTGAACAGGTAGTTGGAGAGGGTGTCGGAGGTGAACATACGGTCCCAGGCGGCCGCTTTCGCCTCGGCGGTGGGCAGGGCGGCGCGGCAGCGGGCGGCGCCTTCCTGGCCGGTGGCGCTGGGGTCGCGGTCGAGTTCGGCGGCGATGGCGGCCTCGTCGGTGGCGCCGAGGACGGCGAGCCGGGCCAGGATGCGCCAGCGCAGCTCGGGGTCGAGTTCGGGTCCGCCGGGGACGCTGCCGTCCTCCAGCCAGCCCTGGAGGGTGCCGGGCCGGTTGGCGGCGTCGATGTAGTGGCGTACGGCGGTGAGGCGCAGGCCCGGGTCGCTGCCGTCCTCGGTGCGGCGGATGAGGTCGCGGGTGAGGTCGGTGAGGAGGGCGAGGGCGGCGGGCCGGTCCTCGGCGGTGACGTACCGGTCGGCGATGTGGGCGGAGGCGAAGCCGAGGACGCCCTGGACGATCGCGAGGTCGCTCTCCTCCGGGAGGTGGGCGCGCGCGGTCTCCAGGTAGGTGACGGGTTCGAGTTCGCCGTCGCGGACCATGTCGCGCAGGCAGTTCCACACGACGGCCCGGGCCAGGGGGCGGGGGATGCCGGAGAGGGTGCGCAGGGCGCGTTCCTCGGAATGGTCGTCGAAGCGGATCTTGGCGTAGGTGAGGTCGCCGTCGTTGAGGACGACCAGTGCCGGCCGGGGGCCGGGGATGTTCGCCGGGGTGTCCTGCGGGACGTCGATCTCCAGGCGGTCGCGGAGGACGAGGCGCCTGCCGTCGGCGAGGTCGTGGTCGTAGAGGCCGACGTTGATGCGGTGGGGCCGGCTGCCGGTGCGGGTGACGGTGAGGGTGCCGGTGGCCCGGTCGTACGCCGGGGTGAGGGTGTCGACGCCGGTGGTGCGCAGCCATGTTTCGGCCCAGCCGTGGACGTCCCGGTCGGTCGCGGAGGCGAGGTTGTCGATGAAGTCGGCGAGGGTGGCGTTGGCGAACTTGTGGCGGGCGAAGTGGGTGTTGATGCCGGCGAGGAAGTCCTTCTCCCCCATCCAGGCGACGAGCTGGCGGAGGGCGGAGGCGCCCTTGGCGTAGGAGATGCCGTCGAAGTTGAGCAGCGCGGAGGCGGTGTCGGGGACGGCGCCGGGGGCGGGGGCGACGGGGTGGGTGGAGGGGCGCTGGTCGGCGTCGTATCCCCAGGACTTGCGGGCGACGCCGAAGTCGACCCAGGTGTCGGGGTAGCGGCTGGTGGCCTCGTTGATGATCTGGTAGCCCATGTACTCGGCGAAGGACTCGTTGAGCCAGATGTCGTCCCACCACTTGAGGGTGACGAGGTCGCCGAACCACATGTGGGCCATCTCGTGGGCGATGACCATGGCGCGGGTCTGGCGTTCGGTGATGGTGACGGCGGAGCGGTAGACGAACTCGTCGCGGAAGGTGACGAGGCCGGGGTTCTCCATGGCGCCCGAGTTGAACTCGGGGACGAAGGCCTGGTCGTAGGAGTCGAAGGGGTAAGGCTCGTCGAACTTCTCGTGGTAGCGGTCGAAGCACTGCCGGGTGACGTCGAGGATCTCGTCGGCGTCGGCGTCGAGGTGGGGGGCGAGGGAGCGGCGGCAGTGGATGCCGAAGGGCAGTCCGGCGTGTTGGGTGCGGATGGAGTGCCAGGGGCCGGCGGCGACGGCGACGAGGTAGGTGGAGATGAGCGGGGTGGGGGCGGCCTGCCAGCGGCCGTCGCCCTGGTGGGTGGTGACGCCGTTGGCGAGGACGGTCCAGCCGTGGGGGGCGGTGACGGCGACCTCGAAGACGGCCTTGAGGTCGGGCTGGTCGAAGGCGGCGAAGACGCGCTGGACGTCCTCCATGAACAGCTGGGTGTAGGCGTAGGTCTCGCCGTCGGTGGGGTCGGTGAAACGGTGCATGCCCTCACCGGTGCGGGAGTACCGCATGGTGGCGTCGACGCGGAGGGTGTGCTCGCCCTCGGTGAGGGTGAGCGGGAGCCGGTTGTCGCTGAGCGTTTCGGGGTCGAGGGGCTGCCCGTCGAGGGTGACGGAGCGCAGCGTGGCCGGCTTGAGCTCGACGAAGGTGTTCCCGGCGGTGCGGGCGGTGAAGTGGACGAGGGTGGTGGAGTCGAAGGTCTCTTCGCCGGTCGTCAGGTCGAGGTCGACCGTGTACCGGTGGACGTCGAGGAGCTGGGCTCGGGTCTGCGCTTCGTCGCGCGTCAGTACGGGCATGGGGCCATGCTGCCCGATGGGGCGGGGCCGGGGCACGGGGGTTCATCTCAGGGCTGATCCGGTGGCGGGGCGTACCCTCCTGGCCATGGAAGGGGATCACCGGGGTGGGCGGGCGGGATCCGGTGCGGCTGCGGAGCGTCGTCGCGGAGCTGTGCGCCGGTGGGACGCGGGAGGACGCCGAGTGCGCCGCGCGGTTCGCGGAGCGGGTGGAGGGCGTGGAGGGGCCCGGTGGTGGGCGGGCGCTGGTGCGGTGGATCGCCTGGCGGCTGATGCAGCGGCCCAGCAGGGTGGCGCTCGAGCCGCTGTTCGCCACGTTGCCGGGGCGGCTGGACCGTGCGGCGGAGTTCCGTGCGCGTCTGTTGCAGGAGATGGCGTTGTGGTTCGGACTGGACGGCGGTCCGTACGCGGCGTACCGGGAGCGGCTGGCGGAGCTGGGGCATCCGCTGGCGTGGCTGCCGCTCGCCTCGCTGAATTTCGAGCGGCGGCTGCGTGGCGGGGGGTGGTCGCCGGGCAGCATGCTCGGCTCGCTGAGCCCGGCGCAGCTGCGGGCCCGGTACCCGGAGGTGCCGCCGACGGCTGCGGAGGCCGCTGCCGGGCGTGGGGCCCGGGAGGTGCGGGAGGCGGCGCGGGGGCGGCGGCGCCGTTCGGGGACGAGGGGGCTTGGGACGTGCGGTTCTACGAGCTGCCGCGGCCGCTGGATCCGGTCGGCTGGAACGCGGCGCTGCTCGCCGAGCTGCCGGCGTCGTGCCTGGCGTGGACGTCCACGCGGGAGATGGCTGCGGTGCACACGACGGCGGACGACGTGTTGTGCGATCTGTTCGTGGCCGCGTTCGCGGGGTGGTGTGTGGGGTGAGCCGGGTATGGGGCGTACGGCAGGCTGCTGGCGTGGCGCGGGTTGTACGCGCTGGTGGGGCTGGGCGGGGAGGTGTCACCGTACGACGCGGTGCGGCTGGCGGCCGAGCACCGCTGGTTGCGGTTCGCGTGGGAGCGCGGCGGCGGGAACGACTGGTTCGTCGGTGACCTGACGGACATCGCGTTCGCGGTGCTCGATCCGGGGCGGAGGCGGATCGCGGTGCTGGCCCACACGGAGGCGGACTGGGCCCAGGCCTCGTCGGATCGCCCGGGCTGGACCGGGTGCGGTCGGGAGGTGGCCCGACCGCGTACACGGGGGGTGGCGGACCCGGGGCGCTCTCCGGTACTGCTCGTCCAGCGCTCCCCACGCCGCAACGTGAGGTCCGCTCATGCGCGATTCATGCGCGGTCCATGCGGCTCCCTGTGAGCATCTGAGCCCTGGCGCCAAGATCGTCCACTAGAAAGGGACATGACATGCGCATTCAGCTTCTGGGCTCGATAGGAATTTCGATGCGATCCAGCACAGCCAGCCCGCTTCGCTCCGAGCGCACCGCACATCTTCTGGCGCTGCTCGCATGGCAGCCCAATGCCTTCGTCCCGGATCGCTATGCGGTCGAACACATCTGGGAGGACAACGAGCCGGAGCGCCCCCGTGCCGCTCTCTACACCTGCGCGAGCCGGCTCCGCCAGTCACTGGCCGACCCCGGAGTTACGGGCGCGAGCTGCGTACTCTCCCGGCAACGTGGCGGTTACGTCCTGAGGATCGACCCCGTCTGCGTCGACCTGCACCTGTTCCGCACGCTGACGCAGTCCGCCCGGGTGGCGCTCCAGGCCGGGCACCACCTGGTGGCGCTGGAGCGGTTCGACCAAGCCCTCGCGCTCGAGAGAGGGGCCCCAATTCCCGAGCTGCGTTCCAGCTGGTCCGACCGTGCTCGTTACTCCGTGGTGCAGGAAATCCTGGCGGCCCGCATCGAGCACGCTCGGCTCGCGCTGGCCCTGGGCCGCCACACGGAAGTGGTACCCGTCTTCTTCCGGCTTGCCGATGAACATCCTCTGGACGAGGCCATCGCTGAGATCCTGATCAGGGCCCTCTACCTCAGCGGCCGCCAGTGGGACGCCATCGCCCGGTTCGGGATCCTTCGCAAGCATCTGGTCGAGCACCTGGGGCAGGAACCCGCGTCCTCCCTGAGCCGATTGCACGAGCTCGTCCTGCGGCGCGATCCCTCCCTGGAAACACAGGTGGCTTGAGTTCCCCTCAGATCCGGCAGCAGACCGTGCCGAGGAGCTGCCGGGTCGAGAAGAGCCCCAGGTGCCGCGAGTCCATGCTCCGGGCCCGGTTGTCGCCGAGAAGGTAGAGCATTCCGGTGGGAACCGTAGCGGCAGCAGCCCCACCCCGCGCGGCCGGAAGTGGTAGGGGGTCACCGGCGATGGCGTCCACCCTCTTGATGAGCCAGCGGTCCGTGCTGGTCTCGGACCACGGCCCCGGCGGTGGTTCGATCACGACGACCTTGCCGCGGCCCGGGCGCTGTGTCCGCCACACCAGCAGTCGGTCTCCGGGCGAGTACGTCGGTGCCATGCTCACCCCGTTGACCGTGACCAGGACCAGCCGGCGGGTGAGCAGGCCGAACGTCGTCGTCGCAGTCACGGTGATCACTGCGATCCACATCAGTGTCGTCGCCATGACTCACCCGCCCGCGAGTTCCGGTTGTGCAGGATCCACGGCATAACCGGACGCCTGGAGGGAGAAGAGTCTCGCGTACTCGCCCTTGTCCGCCATGAGCGTCCGGTGGTCGCCTTCCTCCATGATCCGGCCGTCCGACAGGACGACGATCCTGTCCGCGTCCCGTACGGAGCCGAGCCGGTGGGAGATCAGCAAGCTGGTCCGGTCGGCGCGGTGACGTTTGAGCGAGGAGTGGATCTCGTGCTCCGCCTCCGCGTCCAGGCCGGAGGACGGCTCGTCCAGGATCATGAAGTCGCGGTCGCCTCGTACGAAGCCGCGTGCCAAGGCGATCCGCTGTCCCTGGCCGCCCGACAGCATGACACCGGTTTCGGGATTGTCCGCCTCCGCCGCCGAGAAGAAGAATCTCGTCAGCAGCGTCTCGTAGCCGTGTGGAAGGTCCGACACCGTCCTGTCGACACCGGCCAGCCGCGCCGCCCTCTCGATTCTCTGCTGGTCGTCCATGGCGGAGAGCTCGCCCAGACCGATGTTCTCCCTGACCGTCAGGTCGTACTGCATATAGTCCTGGAAAACAGCGGCCATGCGTTGCCTCAGGGCCGTGGGGTCTACCTCTCGGATATCCACGCCGTCCCAGCGGACGGATCCGCGGGTGGGGTCGTAGAAGCGGCACAGCAGTTTCACGAGCGTGGACTTACCGGACCCGTTCAAGCCGACCACCGCCAGGGATTCCCCCTGCCGGATCTTCAGGTTGACGCCGCGCAGGATCCACGGGTGTGAGTCGGAGTAGCGGAACCAGACGTCCCGCAGCTCGATGGAGTCTCGCAGCCGGGGCAGCGTCCGCGGGTTCTTCGACACCGCCAACTCGGGCCCAGCACCGCTGATCTCCATGTAGTGCCGGTAGAGCGTCAGCGCCTGGTGCATACCCCCGACTTCGGCGGCCAGTTGGGTCAGCGCCATCTGCACCCCGGCCGCAGCAGCCACGAAGATGGAGATGTCGCCCACCGACAACTCGCCTCGTTGCGCTTGCACAATGGCCCATACCAGGCCGATTCCCACGGCGACCGCCGCCGTGCCGACCAGGCAGGTCTGTACCAGCAGTTGCCGTCGGTCCATGCTCCGCTTCGCATGGTCGGCGGCGGACCGCTCGCGTTGCATGCGACTCAGCAGGAAGCCACCCGTTCCGAAAAGCCGCACCTCCTTCGCGGCCTCCGCGCTCGAAAGTAGCTGATGGTAGAAGTGCTCGCGTCGCTCCGTCGGACTGACGGCCCACAGCATGGCCCCTCTGCGCCGGGACAACAGCACTTCCGCGGCGACCACCGGGATGGCGAAGAGGAGTACGCACACGCCCATCACGGGACCGAGGAACATGAGCGAGCCCAGGAAACCGACCACCGTGATGACCGCTCGGCAGGTGCCGACCATGCTGGTGACAGCGCGCTTGGGGCCCTCGGAACCCGACCGCTGGGCGAGCCGCAACCGGTCGAGGAAGGCAGGGTCTTCGAAGGGGCCCATGCCCACGAATCGGTTGATCGATGAGAAGAGCTCCTTCTGCGCCAGCCTGCCGACCCGGCGGTCGAACTCGGTCCGCACGTACTGCTCGGCGTGCGGCAGCGCGGCCTGTAGCACTCCCAGTACGGCCAGGGGGACCGCCAAGGGCAGGACGTGCGACTGAGCCTCGCCGAGCGTCAACCGGTCGAGCAGGCTCTTCATCAACCAGCCGGCTGCCACCGGGAGCGCGCCACTCACCGCGGCGAGGCCGCCGGCCAGGAGGATGAGCACGCGTGAACAGCGCCATGCCAGTGACATGGCCGAAGACGCCTGCCGCGCGAGAGAGCCGAGCTCATGGAATTTCATCGTTGACACGACTCCACCTCCTTGAACAAAAGCAGGACGTTTTCGTCAGACTCCGGCGCCCAATCGCAGGCCGGACTCGGCCAGCCGCGCGGAGCTGTAACCGGAATGAAGGACCCGCCCGTCACCCGAGACGACCAGGTAGGTCGGCCAGACAGCGACCCCCAGATCTTGTGTGAACTGCTCCAAAGCCGCGTCCGCGTGGACGATGTGACTGACCTCGTCCAGCTCACTTCGGTAGAGGGCGACTCCCGAGGCGTCACCCGTGATGACGGAGAAGACCCGGTCGCGGTTCATGCCCAGCGTCTTCAGGTATTTGCGGTAGCCCGGCAGCTGTTCCTTGCAGCCACTGCATCCGACGGACTGGAAGGTGAGGATCCAGGGTTCCCCATCGCCGGAGGGGAAGGACACCGCATCACCGTGGACATCAGTCATGACGCCCATCTCCGGAAGGGTTGTGCCAGCCGGCACCACGTCGGGGCGGCCACGAGAGGAGAAGCGTCCCTCTTCCACCAGAGGGTCAACGAGCTTCTTCACCCGCCGGGCGACCGCCCAGGACAGGGCACAACTCGCCGACGCGAGTATTAGCGCGACGATGGAAATCAAAGTGCTCATCAATTGGCCTTTCCGCTTCACACGGAGCGAAAGAAGGAAACCGCTTGGTCAAGGTTCAGCAGGGAGGCACCGATCAGCAGGCCGGGGAGTGCGAAAATCGCATAGTCCAGCAAGGTCGCGTCGACTGGCTGGTCCGCAACGAACCACAGCCCCACCGCGACAGACATCATGAGCACGTTGCGGACAACGTGCACCAGAGATGTCGGCTCGCCCGCCCCCCCGGCGCACCCGCACGGTGCGCCACGATGCGCCGTGATAAGCCACAGCAAGTACAGCGTGAAGCAGCTCAGGAGAATCAGTGCCGGGACGAGCGCCCATCTTCCGTCCCGGCTCAGTGGAATCAGCGCACCCGAGCCGATTTCGGCCGCGATGACAGCAGCGGCGGTTGGTCCGCTGATTCTCCCGGCACCGGGAACAGTGGCCATGACGTGGCCACGAAAGGAAGGGAAGTCCCGAATTTTCGAGATCGACGACAGAGCGAACACAGTCACCAGAACTATGTGCCCGAACGCCGTCAGGCTGCCCGGGAGAGTGCTCACCACGCATCCTCATTTTCCGTTCGGGGAGGCCGGCGCCCGCAGTGCCGTGACGCCGGCCTTGTCACCGATTCGTCAGCCGTTGCAGTAGTGCACACACTGGGGCGTGTAGCAGCAGCGGACGCACCCAGCACCGTTGGGCACGCCGGGAATGCCCACCGTCCCGCAGTTCATGTAGCAGTCCGGAGCACAGCCCGCGGAAGCCTGAGTCGCGGGAAGTACGTGCTCGGCCAGCCTGCCCAGCAGGCCACGAATAGCCTTCGTCATGGAGAAATCCCTTCAGATATCCGGTGCGTGCCGCACCGCTGTTACCTACCGAAGGATTCTCAGCCTCCTACCTGTCCCGGATCTTTCACGGTCCACTCACCAAGCTGCCTGCGAGGGTCAGTCCCCCTCGACGGCCCCGATGAGCGAGAAGAGGGTGTCCGCCCGCTCGCGCTCCGCCTGTGCGGCTTCCATGTCACCCATCGCCGAGTGACACCGCTCCAGCACCCTCATGGCACGCGCCTGTACCAGCCGCTGGCCCGAAGCAGCCGCGACACGGCATGCCTCCCGTGCGCGGACGGCCGCCGTGCCGTTCCTCCCCAGATCAAGGAGGACGAGCGCCTCCGTACGCAGCACTCGGGGAAGGGTGAGGGGAGCCCCCTCCGCAGCGATCCGCGCAGCTCGCGCGAGGAGGGCCAAGGCCTCCTTCGGCCGACCCCTCAGACGGTCCGCCGTCGCCTGTGCCAGAAGGACCTCCGCCAGGCTGACACTGGTCCCGATCTCCTCCGCGACGACGCGGGCGACGGCGAGGTGCTCCACCGCTTCCTCAACACGGTGAAGCTTCATCCTCGCCGTGGCCAGCCCCACCAGGCACGCCACTTGGCAGTTGCGGTTCTCGACGCGCTCCGCGATTTCCATGGCGTGCTCGAAAGCCGCGACGGCTTCCTCATACCGGGTCGCGTCGAGGTGCACGAGGCCGGCGGTCTCCAGCGTGACCGCCTTCGCATAGCTCGAACCGGTCTGCTCAGAGACCTCCAAAGACTCGTCGAGGGCGGTCATGGCTTCGGCCAGACGGCCCTGCTTCTGTCGGACGAGCCCGAGGTTGACGAGGCCAAGGGCATGGAGATGCAGGTTTCTTCCGCGTGTGAGAGGGAGAGCGCCCGCCAGAGCGTCGTCGGCCTGAGCCAGGTCACCCAGGACGAGGTGGGCGGACGCCATGTTGCTGAGAATGGACCCCTCCCCCCACGAGTACCCGGTCTCCCGGTAGAGGGACAACGCACTGTGGTAGTGCGAGAGCGCCAGCGCGGGGTTGCCCAACTGCTTCACCGCGGTGCCCATGGCATGCAGCGCCCGGGCCTCCCCCTGCGGCCAGACTGCGCGACGGGCAAGGCGGCACGCGCTCTCGTACTGGGAGAGTGCGGCCTTGAGATCGGCAACTCTCCACAGCGCGTAGCCGAGGGACAGGTGCATGGCCGCCTGGCCCATCGGATCGTCGTCCTGCTGTGCGGCGGAGAGGGCCAGCTGGGCCAGACGCATCCAGTCGGACATCGGCCGGCGGTGGTGCAGGAAGTCCTGCATCGCATCGACGAGGTACCAGGCGTAACGGCGAGGCCCGTGCTCTGCCACATGGCCGATCGCCGACGCGATGTCCCCCCATTCGGCATCGAACCATGCGAAGGCGTCCTCCGGCCCGGTGAAGGACAGCGGGGCCGAGCCGGCCAGGGGGGCGCCGAGGGGAAGCTGGAGCACATACAGCCCGGCAGCCCGTGCGGCGTTCACCATGCCGTGCAGGTAGTGGTCGAGGAGTCGCCGGCCGGCAGCGTCCCGTTCCGCTGGGGTGTCCTCCTGTATCAGGCGCTGCTGGGCGTACTCGTGCACCAGGTCATGCCAGGTGTAGCGTCCCGCACCGGCTGTCGCCACCAGGTGCACACGCGCCACTGTCCGCATGGCGTCGTCGACCTCGGCCTCCCCCAGCCCGGCGGCAGCGGCAGCGGCGCTCGCGGAACGCCCCGTGCCGGGGAGCAGGCCCAGGAGGCGGAAGACACGCCTACCGATCGCGGGCAGTGTGTCGTACGACAGGTCCAGCGCTGTACGTACGGCAAGACGCTCGTCGCCGTCCACATGGAGCCGGGCGAGCCGGCCACGCTCGACCAGGTCGTGTACGTAGCGGCTGATGCTTCCCGGGCTGTCGTCGCAGATCCACGACGCGGCGACGCACAGGGCCAGCGGAAGGTGGCCGCACAGATGCGCGAGCTGGGCCGCCGCTTCGGGCTCGGCCGAGACACGCTCGGCGCCCGCGGCGTTGCCGATGAGCTCGATGGAGTCGGTCGCGTCCAGCACGTCGCAGGTAACGCTTCGTGCTCCGTCCAGCGTCACCAGCCCGCTCAAGCGGCTCCGGCTGGTCACCACGGTCAGCGAGCGCGTGGTACCGGGCAGAAGCCGGCGGACCTGGGAGCGGTCGGCCACGTCGTCGAGGACGACCAGCACGGCGCGGTCGGCGAGCAGGGTGCGGTACAGGGCGACTTGGGCGTCGAGGGTGACCGGGATGTCGCCCGGCTCCCGTCCCAGACCCTGGAGGAGCAGCGGCAGGGCCTCCTCCGGTGTCATCGGCTCGCCCGTGTCGAAGCCGCGCATGTCGAGAACCAGCTGGCCATCGGGAAAGTGGTGTGCCACCTGGTGCGCCCAGTGCAGCGCGAGCGTCGTCTTGCCCGCGCCGGCGGGGCCGACGATCAGCATCAGGCGCCCGCCCTCGCGCCGCCATGCTTCGAGGCGCCGCAGATGCGTTCTTCTTCCTACGAAATGGGGTGTCACCGGCGGGAGTTGCCGGGGGGCAGGTGCTTCCTCCGCGAGCGCGTTCAGTTGCTTGGGCTGTCTCTTCCGGCCTTTACCGACCAGCAACTGCCGCTGCAGTTCACCGATCTCGGCGGAGGGTTCCACTCCCAGTTCGCCGACGAGTCGTCGCCGCAGGCGCGCGTACACCTCCAGCGCTTCAGCGGTGCGGCCTTCTTCGTGCAGTGCCCGCATGAGCAGCTCGTGCGGCCGTTCCCGCAACGGGTACTCCTGCGTCAGCCGTGCCAGTTCGGCGATGGCCGGCCCATGGCTGCCCAGTTCCATGTGCGCTTCCACACAGCCTTCCAGGGCAGCGGTTCGTAGCTCGACGAAGCGCCTTCCCTCCGCCAAGGCGGGGAGATCGGGAAAGGGCTCGCCACGCCACAGCGACAGCGCGCGTTCGTGATGGTGGAGAGCCTCGGTCCAGTTGCCACGCGAGGCGGCCTCGGAACCGAGATTCAGCGCATCCTCGAACTCGAACAGATCGAGCTGTGCGCGTTCGGCGCGCATCAGATAGCCGGGACTCCGGGTCAGCACGACATCAGGGCCTGCGGGCCCCAACGCGCGGCGTATCTCCGCGACGAGCGAGCGAACGCGGGCTTCCCCCGCCGCGGGAGGGCGTTCGTGCCACAGCCGCCGTACGAGCCCTTCGATGGGGACGACGCGGTTCGCGTTGAGCAGCAGGACGGTGCAGAGGGCGCGCTGCCGTCCGCTGAGGGGGACGATGTCGCCGTCCCTCTCGATTTCCAAGGGGCCCAGCAGCCGGAAGCGAAGGCGTGAAAGTGTCACCCACCGACCGTAACCCGGTCGCTGAGCTGAGGTGATGGCCGTTCAGGCGCGACGGTCGGTGTCGGGTTCGGTACGCCGTTACGCCAAGGGCTCTGCTCTCCTCTCGCTCACCGGTGGGTCGTTGGGCGCGGCCGGACGGGTGCTCCGGCGGATCCGGAGGGCCGTTCCTCCGTGCCGTCGCCACCACAGGCGCGCCCATAGGATCTGCACACCGCAGAGCACCAGGATCGTCGCCAGCGCATCGAGTCGCACCAGTACGCCCTGTTCGGTCGCCAGCGCGGTCACCGCCCGGGTCAGCAAGGGCCACGTGACGTAGCGGAAGAGCAACGCCCCCATGGCGAGGCATCCCAGTGTTCCCGACACCATCACCGCCGTGAAGGTGCGCAGCGCACGCCGCTCCGCCCGGGACCGTTCTGCGAGCGGGTTCGCTGA
Source organism: Streptomyces sp. NPDC000229 (assembly GCF_040300825.1). NCBI lineage: Bacteria > Bacillati > Actinomycetota > Actinomycetes > Kitasatosporales > Streptomycetaceae > Streptomyces > Streptomyces sp. NPDC000229. The sequence goes on along the minus strand of NZ_JBEPEL010000006.1, from coordinate 160,227 downwards.
GGGCCTTCTCAGCAGGCATGCCCCGAGGTGACGCAGATACGCCGTCGAGTCTCCGTACAAATTGCGGCAGCCGCTCAGGTCCTGCACGACGAAGTAGACATCTGTACGCATGAAGACAAGGCACTGGACGGCCGCCGAGGTGACAAGGGTGAGCACGACGATCGAGAGGAGTGGACTCTCAGCGCCGGCCGCGATCGCCATCAGGCAGATACTCGCTATGGCTCCGTCCAGCACCAGCCCGGACAGATACACCGTGAGCCGGTCGCGTCGGGGCCTGAGCCATATGCCCGATACCTCCGTCTGTGCCACAAGGAACTGCAGCCGGGTGCCCAAGCTGAGCCGACCCGCCACGCCCGCCGCGCGAGCAGTCAGCAGATGCGCCATCTCATGGACGAGGATCAATATCCAGGCCACCACGGAATGCAGGAGGAGCGTGAAGGTGCCGTACGGGCTCCACAACAGGTCTCCCCACGAGGGGACAGCCTCCGGGTGCGCCAGCGCGACGACCGGCCCCATCAGAGCCACGGCCATGACGAGGCAGTGCAATGCCGGGCTCATCATCCATCGAACATGGCGTGGCCGCACGGCGGGAAGCGTCATCCTCACAGGCTGCGCCTCGAAGGAGCGGTCACCAATGGCCGTGACCAGCCCGGCGCGGGCGAGTCCTTCGGCGAATGCCTGAACGTCGAGGTCCTGGCCGGTCCTCTCCCGCAGACACGTGCGGGCTTCTTCCGTCGAGCATCCGGCGGTGAGGAGGCGAAGCGCCTCCATTCCCGCCTGGGGAACGGCCACCACCTGGCCCGTGTCCTGGCGGCCGACGATCCATTCGTCACCGTCCGGCCGGACTTCGAGCGCCGGGAAGGTCACCCGGGCCGCCCTCCCGCGATCCCCGGCATTCCGAGGTTCCGCGATGCCCGCCGTCACGGGTTGCACCGGTCGCAGTCCTGACGGGCAGGGTGCCGTACGTAGACGTGGTGGTCGGGGGCGATCATGTTCACTCCGCGCACGTATCCGAGTGGTGTCCTGTTGATCCCCGTGATCAGCGCTACCACCTCGTAGGCGATCAGCTGCCCTGACAGTCCGGCCAGTGGGGCGATGACGCCGACCCCTCCCATGCGGGGATTCGACCCGGGCTTGAGTTTCCTTTCCTCGCCGGCAGCGACACACTCGAAACAGGGTCCGCCGGGCCCGTACACGCCCACGGCCACCAGCGGGCCGTTGTAGCCGGCGTACGCCCAGGGAATTCCGAGTGCGGCACACACCCGGTTCGTCATTTTCACGATGACATCGTTGCGTGGTTCGTCCGCGCACAGGACGAAGACATCGAAACCGGTCACCAGGGCGGCGAGGTCGGCCTCTGTGTCAACCCTGCGTCGTTCATGAGTGAAAGATCCCGAAGAATTCACCGCGCCCAGCCGCTCGGCGGCGACCTCGGCCTTCGGCTTGCCGATGTCCCCTTCCGCGTAGAGGACCTGACGCGTGAGGTTCGACTCCTCCACCACGTCGGGGTCCACACAGTGCAGAGAGCCGACACCGGAGGCGGCCAGCGCCCAGGCGGCGTGACTTCCGGTTCCGCCCAGCCCCAGCACCAGCACGCGCGCCTGCCGCAGCTTGCGCTGTGCCTCCCAGGGATCGCTACCGGGGCGCAGGTCCACCCGCCTGAAGTAGGCGTGGTTCCGGCTGTAGCGCTCACGATCGGAAGGTCCGAAGTCGGCGGGTGCGGGGGCGGCGGCATCCTCGACGTACCCTGAGCCCAGGAGGCCCGCCACCACGTGGCGCGCTCCCGAAGCGCCGAGCCCCGGGTGCCGGGAGACAAGTCGCTCCTCGATGAGGGCGGACGGGGTGTTCCCGTCCATCAGGACGAGCGCGTCCCACACCCACCCATGCGGATCCGATATCTCGGCAGCGGTTCCGTATATCGCTCCGCCGATGCGGATCGTTCCGTCATCGAATCGCTGCGGCTCGTGCTCCGTTTTCACTCGCGGCAACTTCACGGTCAGAGACCCTCCCCACGACGGTGCCGCGGTGATGGCGGAGGAATACATCCCCCGCCATCACCGGACATCCCTGGAACGGAAAACTAGCCACACATGCACTTGTTCTCGATTGTCTCGATCTTGTCCAGCATTCGGATCTCTATCGTGCCCGGAGCCTCGTCTTCGGTGGCCCTGCTCTCGAGGTTGATTTCGTAGCCCGCCATCTGGTCCATGGTTTTCCTCTCATCGGTGTACGAGGACGGAGCGCGGCACGGCCGGTCGCTCAGCCGCAGTCTGCGGGGCACGTCTTTCACGGGTCTTCCCGTGGCCTGTCACCGCGTCTCGCCCGGGGGTCGTCAAGCGCGGCCGCTCGGCTGTGGCGCGTATGGTCCGGCCGCCGTGCTGCTCGATGCCGAGCCGGTCCTGGAGGGTGTCGCTGACCCGGGACGGTCGTCGGCCACATGCGGCTCGGTGTCGATCAGAGCGTCAGGCGCTGCGGTTCGTCGGTCTTCGGGCCGGCGGCCAGGGCACAGCTGACCGGCAGGCCGGCCGGGGTGCACACCGGGTGCGGCTTCAGACCCGAGGAGAAGCGTGAGTGGAGCGGCAGTGGCCATAGTCTGCCCATCCGGCCAGGTCGGACCGGGCCCGGCGCGGCGTGGGCGATCGGTCGGGGCGGCAGGCCACTCCACCCTGAGGTCTTCAAGCGGTCGTCAATGTGGACGTACAGCGCGGTCAAAGGTGTCCAACTCGGTCGCCACCGCCCGGTGTCGGACACCCTCCCTCCGTCTGAGCGCCCCGTATGGGGAACTGCTCCTCTTAGTCTTCGGTGGGGGTTGCGCCGCCGGCGATCGTCTCGTGGTGGCGGATCACCTCGGCGATGATGAAGTTCAGGAGCTTCTCCGCGAACGCCGGGTCGAGGTTGGCGCTCTCGGCGAGCTGTCGCAGCCGGGCGATCTGGCGGGCCTCGCGGGCCGGATCGGCCGGGGGCAGGTGGTGGCGGGCCTTGAGGTGGCCGACCTGCTGGGTGCACTTGAAGCGCTCGGCCAGCATGTGGACGACCGCCGCGTCGATGTTGTCGATGCTTTCGCGCAGCCGGTTCAGCTCGGCGCGTACGGTGTCGTCGGTGTCGCTGGTGCTCATGGTGAGCGAGCTTAGACGTGTCCCGTGATGATCGTCGGGGGGTGTTCGGCATCCGGGACCCGGGTGCTCCAGCCCCCCGGTACGGTGCGGCCCTGCTGCTCGCGGAAGCGGACCGGGGCGGTGCCCACGCGGCGGGTGAACAGGCGGGAGAAGTAGGCGGGGTCGTCGTAGCCGACGCGGCGCGCGATGGCGGCGACGGGCAGCTCGGTGCCGGCGAGGAGCTCCTTGGCGCGGCCCAGCCGGATACCGAGCAGGTAGTCCTTGGGGCTGCAGCCCGCGCCGCGGCGTACCGCGGTGCGCAGCTCGGCGGGGGTCATGCCGTGCCGGGCGGCGTGTTCGGCGACCGACAGGGGCTGGAAGGCGTCGCGGGCGAGGGCCTCCAGGACGAGGTCGCCGTCGGCGTTGGTGTCGGCGCGGGCGCGGCGCAGGGTGACGAGCAGTTCGTGGACGGCGGCGGAGGTCTCGACTTCGAGGAGCGGGTTGCCGCGCCGGGCGGCTCGTGCGATGCGGCCGATGGCGGAGCGGGCGGGGCCGGCGTCGGCGAGGGGGACGACGGGGCGGTCGGGTTCGATGTAGCCGAGCTCGGTGTACGTGGCGGTGACCGGTCCGGTGAAGTCGACGAAGCCCTCGTCCCAGCCGGTGGCGGGGTCGGGCGCGTAGTGGTGCGGCACGCCGGGGGTGAGCCAGAGCAGGGCGGGTGCGGTGATGGTGGTGCGCCGCCCGTCGGGGTGCCGGTACCAGCCGCCGCCCGCGTTGATCACGACGGCGACGTGGTGGTCGAGGGTGCGGGGGCCGACGGTGGGCAGGGTGCCGTGCTGGAGTCCGACGCCCAGGCAGACGAGGCCGAGCCGCTGGTGCAGGGGGCTGGGCGTGAAGAAGCGCATCCAGGTGTGGTACATCCCTCGGCCTCCCCGGTGAATCGTTTCCGCGCTCGTGCGTCCAAACAGCGCTGATCTTTGTCCATGGACCCGCCGACCGCCAGAGGGCGACAGTTGGTCGCAGTACGTGACCAGGAGATGGGTGGGTTCGTGGGCGAGTTCACGGTGGGTGATCAGGATTTTCTGCTGGACGGCAGGCCGGTGCGGCTGCTGTCGGGGGCGTTGCACTACTTCCGGGTGCACGAGGAGCAGTGGGACCACCGGCTGGCGATGCTGCGCGCGATGGGCCTGAACTGTGTGGAGACGTACGTCCCGTGGAATCTGCACGAGCCGGAGGCGGGCCGATACCGGGACGTGGCGGCGCTGGGGCGGTTCCTGGACGCGGTGCACGCGGCCGGGTTGTGGGCGATCGTGCGGCCGGGTCCGTACATCTGTGCCGAGTGGGAGAACGGGGGGCTGCCGCACTGGCTGACGGGGCGGGTGGGGCGTCGGGTGCGGACGGAGGACGCCGCGTACCTGGTGCATGTGAACCGGTGGTTCCGCACGCTGTTGCCGCAGGTGGTGGAGCGGCAGGTGGACCGCGGCGGTCCGGTGATCATGGTGCAGGCGGAGAACGAGTACGGGAGTTACGGCTCGGACGCGGGCTATCTGCGGCACATCGCGGACCTGCTGGCGGCGTGCGGGGTGAGCGTGCCGCTGTTCACGTCGGACGGGCCCGAGGACCACATGCTGACGGGCGGGTCGATTCCGGGTGTGCTGGCCACGGTGAACTTCGGGTCGGGGGCGCGGGCGGCGTTCGAGGTGTTGCGGCGGCACCAGCCCCGGGGGCCGCTGATGTGCATGGAGTTCTGGTGCGGCTGGTTCGATCACTGGGGCGACGCGCATGCGGTGCGGGACGCCGGGGACGCGGCGGCGGCGCTGGCGGAGGTCCTGGAGTGCGGGGCGTCGGTGAACGTCTACATGGCGCACGGGGGGACGAACTTCGGTGGGTGGGCGGGTGCGAACCGGGCCGGTGCGCTGCATGACGGTCCGCTGGAGGCAACGGTGACGTCGTACGACTACGACGCCCCGATCGACGAGGCGGGCCTGCCGACGGCGAAGTTCTGGGCGTTCCGGGCGGTGCTGGAGAGGTACGCGGAGGGCCCGCTGCCGCCGGTTCCCGCGCCGCCCGCGCGGCTGGCCGCGCCCGTGGCCGTCCCGCTCGTGGAGTGGGCGCCCCTGGACGGTGTACTGGAGGCGCTGGGGGACGAGGAGTGGGACGGGCCGGTGCCGCCGTCCTTCGAGGAGCTGGGGGTGGACCGGGGCGTGGTCCGCTACCGGCTGGAGGTTCCGGGGCCGCGGCAGCCGTATCCGCTGTCGGTGACGGGGCTCAGGGACCGGGCGGTGGTGTACGTGGACGGGGTCCGGGTGGGGGTGCTCGACTCCGAGGACGCGGTGCTGGCGGCGCCGGTCGCGGGCCCCGCGGTCGTGGAGCTGTGGGTCGAGTCCCTGGGCCGGGTGAACTACGGGCCGCGGCTCGCGGAGGGCAAGGGCGTCACGGGCGGGGTGCTGCACGAGCGGCAGTACGTGCACGGGGTGCGGGCGCGGGGGCTGCGGGTGGACGCGTTCGCGGCGGACGGGGTGGCGAAGGTGCCGTTCACGCCGGTGGCGCGGGAGGGTGCGCCGGGGCTGTACCGGGGGGTGGGGGTGGTGGCCGGTGCGGGGGACGCGGCGCTGGAACTGCCGGGCTGGACGCGGGGGTTCGTGTGGGTGAACGGGTTCTGCCTGGGGCGGTACTGGGGGGTGGGGCCGCAGCAGTCACTGTTCGTCCCGGGGCCGGTGCTGCGGGAGGGGGTGAACGAGGCGTGGGTGCTGGAGCTGGAGGGCGCCGGGAGGTCCGTACGCCTGGCACAGCGGGAAGGGGCAGGCCCCGCCGGGCCTGCCCCACCGTGGTGCTAGAGGGTCGCCGCCGCGGACTTGATGGCGGAGGCGAAGGTGGACACCTCGGTGTAGACGCCGGGGTAGTCGGGCCGTGCGCAGCCCTGGCCCCAGCTGACGATGCCGACCTGGATCCACGCGCCGGCGTTGTCACGGCGGAACATCGGGCCGCCGGAGTCGCCCTGGCAGGTGTCGACGCCGCCCTGGGCGTAGCCGGCGCAGATCTCCTCGGCGGGGACGAGGTCGGAGCCGTACGACTGCTGGCAGCTGGCGTCGGAGACGAACGGCACGGTGGCCTTGCGCATGTAGCGCTGCTGGCCGCCGCCTTCACGGGTGGCTCCCCAGCCGGCGACGGTGAAGGTGCCGCTGTTGTACGCGGTGTTCGTCGCGATGTTCAGGGTGGGCAGGTTGATCGGCTGGGCGAGCTTGATCAGGGCCCAGTCCTTGCCCTTGCCGTTGTAGCCGGGAGCCTGGAGGACCTTGGTGGAGCGGACCTTGATGGCGCTGGAGCTCTGCAGGTCCACGACACCGGCGGTGGCGGTGATGCTGGTGTTGTTGCCGGAGCCGCTGACGCAGTGGGCGGCGGTCAGCACGATCTGCTGGGTGAGCAGGGAGCCGCCGCAGCCCATGGAGAGCCGGACCATCCACGGGAACTCGCCCTGCGCGGCCTGGGTGCCCCCGACGACCGGCTGGGGGGCCGCGGAGGCGGTGGTGGGCTGGAGGCTGACCGCGGCGAGGGCCACGGCGCCGGCCGCCGCACATCTCTTGAGGGTACGAAGGAGATTCAATTGTCTGCCTTTCGTGGGGGGTTGGGCCGTGCGCACACGACGGGGCCCATGCCGTGAGGCAGCTCTATGACATGGTCCCGTCAAGGCATGTCCCGGATTATCCGGAGGTGATCAGCGGGACCACAAGGCCACGTTTTCGGCCATTTCCCCGGAGCCACCGAGGCCCTCGCCCGGCTGCCCCGGCAGCCCCCGTCCGGCCGCCGCGGAGGCCCTCGCCCGGTCGCCCCGGCCGCATCCACCGGTGCCCCGGCGGCCCTCTGCGCCCGTGCTCGGGCCCTTACAGTGGAGGAAGGTCGACGTCGCACATGGGGGTAGGGACGTGGCGAACGGCAGTGAGGTCGTGCACGGCTACCCGCACCTCGACACCGTGCGGGCGGCGATCACGGCCCTGTACCGGCGGCTGACCCAGGAAGGGCTGTACGCGTACGCCAGCAGCGTCGCCCCCGCCGACGTGGCCTTCGCCGAGGACGACGACCTCCACCTGGGCGCACAGCGGGTGGCCCACGCGCTGGTGCAGCAGCTGCGGCTGCCGGACGCGCGGATGATCGTCGGTTTCCGGGAGATGACACACGCGGCGAGCGTCGAACTGGCGGCGGGCCCGGAGTACTTCATCGAGCTGAACGACCGGTTCCGTACGCACCGCCGGGACATCGGGGCGGCCCTCGCCCATGAGATCACCCATGTGCTGCTGCACCGGCTCGGCCTGGCCTTTCCCGGTACGCGGGACAACGAGATCCTGACGGACACCGTGACGACGTACCTCGGGGCCGGCTGGCTGCTGCTGGACGCGTACCGCGAGGACGGCGTGTCGAGCCAGAAGCTCGGGTATCTGACGCCGGAGGAGTTCGGGTACGTGCTGGCCAAGCGGGCGCTGGTGTTCGGGGAGGACCCCTCCCCGTGGTTCACCAGCCCCCAGGCGTACGTCGCGTACACCGACGGCCGGGCCCATGCGCTGCGCGACGGACAACAGCCCCCGCTGACCGCGGCGGGCTGGGCGGGCCGCCACCGCTACGCGAAGGACCGCCGCTACGCACGGGACCACCCCGGGGCCGCCACCGGGCTGCCGTACGCCTTCGAGAGCGACGGGCAGGACGCCGGGCTGCGCGTCTCGTTCCCGTGCCCCACCTGCCAGCAGCGCATCCGGGTCCCGGTACGGGGACGGGTGCGGGCCCGCTGCGGGCTGTGCCGGACGGTCCTGGAATGCGACACATAAGGCGCCCGGGACGATATCGACTTGGCGTGCGGGGCGCGGGCGGGTGAAGGTCGGACCATGACCAGCAAGGTGGAGGACCTTTTCGAAGCCGTCCACGGCGGGGACGAGGACGCGGTGGTACGGCTGTTGCGGGCGGGCGTCCCGGCCGAGGCGGCCGACGGGCTGGGCGCGACCGCCCTGTATCTGGCCTCGGTGAGCGATCACGTGGGGATCGTCCGGCTGCTGCTCGCCGCCGGCGCCGATCCCGGGCGGGGCAGCGGGGAGCGCGGCGGTGACCTGCCGTTGTGCGGCGCCGCGTGCGGTGGGCACACCGGCGTGGTGCGGGCGCTGCTCGCCGCCGGGGCGCGGCCGGACCAGCGCGAGGAGTTCGGGTTCACCGCGCTGGCGTGGGCGGTGCGGCAGGGGTTCGCCGACACCGTGGAGGCCCTGCTGGAGTACGGGGCCGACCCCGGCCTGCCCGGCCCGGCGCCCGGCGAGGAGGTGCCGCTGGTCGCCGCCGCCCGGCGCGGCTCGCCCTCGGTGGTGCGGGCGCTGCTGGCGCGTGGCGCGCCGGGCCTGGAGGACGCGCTGGGCGAGGCCCTGCGATGGGCCGGGGCGGATGTGGCGGAGGCGCTGCGGCGGGACCTGGCGGAGGCGTACGGGCCGGACGGGTACGAGGTCGTGACCCGGCGCGTGCCGGAGGACGGCGGGGTGACCGTCGTCGTGGAGCTGCTGCGCGACGGGGTGCCCGGCCCGGGCGCCGAACAGCAGACCGGCCACGCGGCGATCGCGACCCTCCTGGAGGCCGCGCTGGGCATCCGTACCGGCCACGAGGAGCTGGCCGGGCGGGCCCTGCGCTGCGGCGACCCCCGGCAGGACGACTGGACCGAGGCGGTGCGGGCGCTGTGCCTGCGCGCCGACGAGGAGACGTTCGGGGCGGCGGTCGCCTGGGCGGCGAGCGACGACCCGCTGCGGCGGGCCTTCGCGGCGGACGTCCTCGGCGGGCTCGGCTCCGACGGGGCGCGGGCGGTGCCGGTGTTGCGGGAGATGGCGCGGGAGGCGCGGGACGCGGAGCTGGTGACGGCCGTCGTGGGCGCGCTCGGGCGGCGCGGTGACCCGGCCGCGCTGCCGGAGGTCCTCCGGCACGCCGCGCACCCCGACGCCGGCGTGCGGCGCGGGGTCGCGGTCGCGCTCACCGGGCTGGTGCCCGCCGGCCACCGCGAGGGCGTGGAGGTGCTGATCGGACTGAGCCGCGACGCGGATCCCGGGGTGCGCGACTGGGCGACCCTGGCGCTCGCCGAGGTGCCGGACGACTCCCCCGCCCTCCGCGAGGCCCTGGCCGCCCGGTTGGACGACGCCGACGCCGACACGGCCGCCGAGGCCGCCCGCGGCCTGGCGAGGCGTCAGGACGACCGTGCCCTGGAGGCATTGGCGCGGATCCTGGGCAGCGAGGCGCCGGGGAGTTCGGCGCGCGACATCGCCGAGGGCGCCCTGGCACACGTACGGGACGAGCGCAACAGGCGGCGCCTGGAGCACACCCTGCCGCGCCGCCGCTGACCGCCCGGCCGCCCCGGGCGGGAGGTCAGCGCAGCCGGAGCGCGCCCGGCGCCCGTTCCTCCATGATCTCCACGAGCTCGTCGAAGAGCTCCGGCCCGAGGGCGCGGCGGGAGACGTCGTGGTCGCGCCACTCGATGGCGAAGTCGCCGCCCTCCGGCGTACCGAAACCGCCGCTCAGGCAGTCCGCGAACGCGTCGCGGTTGTGGCCGAAGTAGCCGCCGGGGCCGTTGACGGCTTCGCCGACGACCCGCCAGAAACCGGCCAGGGTGGTGACCCGGCGGCCCTCGATGACGTACACGCTCAGCAGTCGTGGTCGACGAGGTCGAAGGACTCGTAGTGGTCGGCGGTGTAGTAGTCCTCCCGGGCGGTGTCGCCGGTGACGATGCGGCGGGCGCCGCGGGTCTCGGAGCCGGGGGTGACGACCGTGTACTCGTGGTAGTACCCGGTGGTCCGGCTCGGCAGGATGCCTTCGCGGTTCTGGAAGACGGTGCCGTCCTGGGGGAAGGGATAGGGGCCGCCGGCCTCGATGAGGTCGAGGGTGTCGTGGGCCTGGGCGGGCAGCCGGGAGTAACAGATGTCCCCGACCGCCGTGATGGCGGTGGGTGCGGTCGGGGCCGCCGCGGCCGGTCCGGTGAAGAGCGTGGACAGCAGCGTGGCGGCAGCGCCGAGCAGGGTGAGGCGTGGGGGGATTCGCATACGCCGATGATGACGCGTGTAGATGTGAGCACGTCAACGCCAAGTGGCGCGAATTTCCCGGATGTTGACGTGCCCGACACTTACGGGGTGAGACGGTGAACGTCTCCCTCGTACGCCGTCTCCGTCACGCCCCCGTACACCGCACCGCCGCGGCCCGCTCCGTCGCCGCCTCGCGGATGAGGGCGGGCCCCACATGGGTGACCGGCAGGCGCCGTGCACCCGCGTCGCGGGCCGGCCGCCCGGTGTCCTCGGGTGCGGACACGTCACGCCGACCCGGAACGCTGTGTGCGCTGCCGCACGAGCAGGCCGCCCAGTGCGGTGCGCCGGTGCCGTACGGACTTCCCCTCGCGGACCGTGGTGATCAGGCCCGCGCCGCGCAGCGCGGCCGTGTGGGCGGACGCGGTGGCGTCGCTGACGCCTAGCCGCCGGGCGAGCCCGCCGGTGGTGTGCTGCTCCGCGAGGAGGAGCAGGATGTCGAGGCGGGTGCGGCCGAGGACCGCGGCCAGGGCGTCGTGCGTGCCGTCGGTGCCGGAGGGCAGGGGCGGCAGGCCCGGGCCGGCCGGGTAGGTCAGGCCGAGCGGGCCGCCGGGCGGATCCGCCAGGAGGGGGCGGCCGGTCCAGTGGAAGGTCGGCAGCAGGAGGAGGCCGCGGCCGTCCAGCTCGACGTCCCGCCCCCCCGGCGCCTCCCATTCCCACACCGCGTCATGCATCCGGCTGCCGGGAACGAGCTCGGTGAGTGCGGCGCCGAGGCCCCGCTCGGCCACGGTCAGCGCGTGGCGGGTGAACTCCGCCCGGTGCAGGTCCTGCACCGCGTTCCACACCGGGCGCAGCACGGTCTCGAACGCCGCGTGCTGGGCGCGGCACAGGAGCCACCAGGCACCGGCCTCGCCCCGGTGCAGGTCGCGGATCCATGGCGGGGCCGGCGCGGTGTGGTGGGCGTACACGCGCTCCAGCTCGGAGCGGACCAGGTCCGGGCGGGTCGTCCGGACGGTGTCCAGTGCGTCCTTCAGGCCGTCGTCGAACACGTCGAGGAAACGGGGCGCCACGGCCGCGGGGACCAGCTCCCCCAGCGGCCCGGCCGCCGCCGGCAGGGCGTGGAGCAGCCGCCGTCTCCAGCGGCCGAAGAGCAGGGCGCCGTCGGGGCGGGGCGCGGGGTGGAACATCGTCAGGAAGGCCGCGTTGAGCTCCTGGAGCGGGGCGGGCCGGGCGGAGAACCGCACACGGGAGAAGTCGGCGGCGGTGAAGTGGATCCGGATCACTACGCTCCCCGGCGGCGACGCGCCATCGTTTCGGGCAGAGCCTCAACGATCGCCCGGGTTCCCCGCCCGGCGCCAGCATGCGGGCACAGCTCACAGCGGACCACGCGCAAGGGGAGAGTCATGTTCGATGCCGGAATGGACCGGCGGACCGTCGCCAGGTCGGCCGCCGTGATGGCGGCCTCACTGCTGCTCGGGGGTACGGCACGGGCGACGGCGAGAGGCGATGTCACCATGAGGCTGCCCGCGCCGACCGGGCCGTACCGGATCGGTGTCACCACGCTGTACCTGGTCGACCGTGACCGGCGTGACCCGTGGGACCCCACGATTCCCGTACGGGAGCTGATGGTCACCGTCCTCTATCCGGCCCGTACGGTCCGGGGATGTCCGCGCGCACCACAGATGACCGAGCGCGCCGCGGAGTCGTTCGCCGGGCTCGTCCCCTTCCGTGTGCACCCGGAGTTGCCCAAGGCGGGCGTGGACTGGGCGGCCACCATGACGCACGCGCATGTGGGTGCGCCCGCGCAGCCCGTGCGGCGGCCGGTCGTGCTCTACAGCCCGGGCGGCGGCGACGCCCGCACCGTGGGCACCGGGGTCGCCGAGGAACTGGCGAGCCGGGGCCATGTGGTGGTGACCGTCGATCACCCGGGGGACGCCAGCGAGGTCGAGTTCCCCGTGACGACGGCGTACCGGGACAAGCCCCTCCTCTCGACCGTCTTCCGGGGCACCCCCCGGACGGACCCGGAGTTCTTCCGCGCCGTGATCGGCACTCGGGTCGCGGACATCCGGTTCGTCCTCGGCCAGTTGGCGGTCCTGGCGGCCGGGGGCAATCCCGATGCCGCGCGGCGCCCGCTGCCGGAGCACCTCGACCGGGCGCTGGACCTGCGCCGGGTGGGCGTCTACGGCCACTCGGCGGGCGGCACCACCGCGGCCCAGGCGCTGTACGAGGACCGCCGTATCGCCGCCGCGGTCGACCTGGAGGGCTACCTCGACCACCCGCCCGAGGTGCCCGGCCGGGCGGGCGAGCTGTTCCCGGTCGCCCGGTACGGGGTGGACCGGCCGCTGCTCCTGGTGCACACCGACGGCTTCTCCGACCGGCGGGGCCTGGAGTCCTCCTGGTCGGCCCTGCTCGCCCGCCCGGGCGGGCGGGTGCGGCGCCGGCGGCTCGACGACACCGGCCACGCCGTCTTCACCGACTACGCCGCCATGGCGCCCCAGTTGCAGGCAGCCGGACTGATGACCGCCGAGGAACGGGTCGGGCTGGTGGGTGCGCTGGACCCGGCCGAGTCGGTACCCGCCGTACGGGGCCTGGTGTGCGCGTTCTTCGCCCGGCACCTGCCCGTACGGGCCGACGGGGCCGACCCGGCCGACGGGCGGCGCTAGGGCGGGTCCGGGGCCGTCCCGTGCACCGGGAGAGGGGCCGTCGCCGAAGCAAGCAGCGCGCGGGCGGCCTCCCCCGCTTCGGCCGGGTTCCGGCGGGCGGGCTTCTCGGCGGTGGGGCCGGGGCGCCAGCCCTCCATGACGGTGATCCGGCCCGCCTCCGCCTCGAAGACCCGGCCGGTGACGCCCTCGCAGGCCGGGGAGCCGAGCCAGACGACGAGCGGGGAGACGTTCTCGGGGGCCATGGCGTCGAAGCCGTCGTCACGGGGGGCCGCCATGGTGGCGGCGAAGGTGCGCTCGGTCATCCGGGTACGGGCGGCCGGGGCGAGGGCGTTGACCTGGACGCCGTAGCGGGCGAGTTCGGCGGCCGCCACTAGGGTGAGGGCGAGGATGCCCGCCTTGGCAGCGGCGTAGTTGGCCTGGCCGACGCTGCCCAGCAGCCCCGCTCCGGAGCTGGTGTTGACGACCCGGGCCCTGGGCGGGCGGCCCGCCTTGGTCTCGGCGCGCCAGTGGCCGGCGGCGTATCTGAGGGGCAGGAAGTGGCCCTTGAGGTGGACGCGTACGACGGCGTCCCAGTCGTCCTCGTCCAGGTTGACGAGCATCCGGTCGCGCAGGAAGCCCGCGTTGTTGACGAGGGTGTCCAGCCGGCCGAAGGCGTCGAGGGCGGTGGCGACGAGGGAGGCGGCGCCCTCGGAGGTGGCGATGTCGCCGGCGTGCGCGACGGCTTCGCCGCCCGCGCCACGGATCTCCTCGGCCACCCGCTCGGCGGGGCTGTCGGCGGCGGGGGTGCCGTCGAGGCCGACGCCCAGGTCGTTGACGACGACGCGGGCGCCCTCGGCGGCGAAGGCGAGGGCGTGGGCGCGGCCGAGGCCCCGGCCGGCGCCGGTGACGGCGACGACGCGGCCCGCGCAGATTCCGGTGCCTTCTGCGGCCATGTCAAACCTCCTTGTTGGCGGTTGCGGCGTCCAGGAAGGCGGGGCGTTCGCCGCCGCCGTGGACGAGGAGCGACGCGCCGGTGATGTACGCGGCGCGGTCGGAGGCGAGGAAGACCGCAGCGTCGCCGAGGTCGGACGGCTCGGCGAGCCGCCCCAGCGGGACGGTGCGCGCGACCGCCGCGACGCCCGCGTCGTCGCCGTAGTGGCGGTGGGCCGACTCGGTGCGGACCATGCCGGGGACCAGTGTGTTCACCCGTACCTCCGGCGCCCACTCCACGGCCATCGACCGGGCGAGGTTGTCCAGGCCCGCCTTGGCCGCGCCGTACGCCGCCGTGCCGGGCGAGGGCCGCGTACCGCTCACGCTGCCGACCATGACGACCGAGCCGCGGGCGGCACGCAGGTGCTCGTACGCGGCGAGGGAAGCCGTCAGCGGGGCGAGCAGGTTGAGCTCCAGCACGCGCGCGTGCCGCTCGGCGGTCCCTTCCGCCAGGGGGCGGTACGGTGTGCCGCCCGCGTTGCTGACCAGGACGTCGAGGCGGCCGTGCGCGGCCACCACGTCCGTGAAGAGGCTCCGGACGGCGGCCGGTTCACGCAGGTCGACGGCGTGGTACCCGGCGCGCCGGCCGGCCGCTTCGACGGGTTCCGGCGGCGGGCGGCGGGCGCAGACCACGACGTGCGCGCCCGCCGCGAGGAACGCCCGGGCGATGCCCGCGCCGACGCCTCGGGTGCCACCGGTGACGACCGCGACTCTCCCGTCCAGCTCCATCCGCTGCTACCTTCCCGGGGGACAAGCACCTAACAAATGTTTGGTGGAAAGGTAGCTGATCCGCTCATGGGTGTCTCCACCACGAGCCCCGGCAAGGGCATCGCACTCGTCACCGTCGACTTCCCGCCCGTCAACGCCCTGCCCGTCCGCGGCTGGTACGAGCTCGCCGACGCCGTGCGCGCCGCCGGGCGCGATCCGGACGTCCGCTGCGTGGTGCTGGCGGCGGCCGGGCGGGGCTTCAACGCGGGAGTCGACATCAAGGAGTTGCAGCGCGACGCCCCCGACCGCCGAGCGCTGATCGGGGTGAACCGGGGCTGCGCGGAGGCGTTCTCGGCGGTGTACGAGTGCGAGGTGCCGGTCGTCGCGGCGGTGCACGGCTTCTGCCTCGGCGGCGGCATCGGGCTCGTCGGCAGCGCGGACGCGATCGTCGCCTGTGACGACGCGGCCTTCGGGTTGCCGGAGCTCGACCGGGGCGCGCTCGGCGCCGCCACCCACCTGGCCCGGCTGGTCCCCCAGCACCTGATGCGGGCGCTGTACTACACCTCGCGCACGGCCACCGCCGCCGAGCTGCACGCCCATGGGTCGGTGTGGCGGGTCGTGCCGTGCGACGGGCTGGCGGACGCCGCCCTGGAACTGGCGCGGGAGATCGCCCGCAAGGACGGCGGCCTGCTGCGGCTCGCCAAGGCCGCCATCAACGGCATCGACCCCGTCGACGTACGCCGCAGCTACCGCTTCGAGCAGGGCTTCACCTTCGAGGCGAGCCTGAGCGGGACCGCCGACCGCGTGCGCGGCACCTTCGGGAAGGAGGCGAGGCCGTGACCGACAAGACCATGACGCCCGACGAGGCCGTCGCGCGGCTGCGCAGCGGCATGACGATCGGGATCGGCGGCTGGGGCTCGCGACGCAAGCCCATGGCCCTGGTGAGAGCACTGCTCCGGTCCGGGATCACCGATCTCACGGTGATCTCGTACGGCGGCCCCGACGTCGGCCTCCTCGCCGCCGCCGGCCGCATCCGCCGGCTCGTCGCCGCGTTCGCCACCCTCGACTCGATCCCGCTGGAGCCGCACTTCCGGGCGGCCCGCGAACGCGGCGCCCTCGAACTGACGGAGCTCGACGAGGCGATGTTCATGTGGGGCCTGCACGCCGCCGCCCACCGGCTTCCCTTCCTGCCCGTCCGCGCGGGTCTCGGCTCCGACGTCATGAGGGTCAACCCCGCCCTCCGTACGGTGAGGTCCCCCTACGAGGACGGCGAGGAGTTCGCCGCCGTCCCCGCGCTGCGCATGGACGCCGCGCTCGTCCACGTCAACCGCGCCGACCGCCTGGGCAACGGCCAGTACCTGGGACCCGACCCCTACTTCGACGACCTGTTCTGCCAGGCCGCCGACACGGCGTACCTCTCGTGCGAGCGGCTCGTGGAGACGTCCGAGCTCACCAAGGGCGCCGCACCGCAGACGCTGCTCGTCCAGCGCCAGTACGTCACCGGCGTCGTCGAGACCCCCAACGGCGCCCACTTCACCTCCTGCGCCCCCGACCACGCGCGCGACGAGGCGTTCCAGAAGCTGTACGCGACGACCCCCTGGCCCGAGTTCGCCGACCGCTTCCTGTCGGGCGGCGACGAGCGCGCGTACCAGGCGGCCGTCCGGACATGGCGGGAGGAGGAGAAGTGACCGCGACCCGCGCGGAGTACTGCGTGATCGCGTGCGCCGAGGCCTGGCGGGGCGACGGTGAGGTCCTCGCCAGTCCCATGGGCCTGATCCCCTCCCTCGGCGCGCGCCTCGCCCGGCTCACCTTCTCCCCCGACCTGCTGCTCACCGACGGTGAGGCGATGCTCGTCCGCCCCGACGGCACGGTCGAGGGCTGGCTGCCCTACCGCCGCCACCTCGCCCTGGTCACCGGCGGCAGACGGCACGTGATGATGGGCGCGAGCCAGCTCGACCGGTACGGCAACCAGAACATCTCCTGCGTCGGCGACTGGGCCCGGCCCACCCGCCAGCTCCTGGGGGTGCGCGGCGCACCCGTCAACACCTTGAACAACCCGACCAGTTACTGGATCCCGCGTCACTCCCCCCGCGTCCTCGTCGAGCGCGTCGACATGGTGTGCGGGGTCGGCCACGACCGGGTCCCGCCCGGCGCCGCCCGTTACCACCGCGTCCCGCGCGTCGTCAGCGACCTCGGCGTCTTCGACTTCGCCACCCCCGACCGCTCCATGCGCCTGGCGTCCCTGCACCCGGGCGTCACCGTCGAGCAGGTCGTGGCGGCCACGGGTTTCGCGCTCACCGCCCCCGACGACGTCCCCTACACCCGCGAACCCACCGCCGACGAGCTCACGCTCATCCGCGAGGTCCTCGACCCGCACGGCACCCGCGACCGCGAGGTCAGCGCCTGATGGAAACGGCCCTCACCCGGCTCACCGGCGTCCGGTACCCCCTCGTCCAGACCGGCATGGGCTGGGTCGCCGGGCCGCGCCTGGTCACCGCCACCGCCCGCGCGGGCGCCCTCGGGATCCTCGCCTCCGCGACGATGACGACCGACGAGCTGCGGGCGGCGGTCCGGAAGGTGAAGTCCCGTACGGAGGCGCCGTTCGGCGTCAATCTGCGGGCGGACGCGGCCGATGCCCGCGAGCGGGTGCGGATCATCGTCGAGGAGGGGGTACGGGTCGCCTCGTTCGCCCTCGCGCCCTCGCGGGAGCTGATCGCCGAGCTGAAGGACGCGGGCGTGGTGGTCGTCCCGTCCGTCGGCGCCCGCCGCCACGCGGAGAAGGTCGCGGCGTGGGGCGCGGACGCGGTGGTCGTGCAGGGCGCGGAGGGCGGCGGGCACACCGGCGAGGTGGCGACTTCCGTCCTGCTGCCGCAGGTCGTGGACGCGGTGGACATCCCGGTCGTCGCGGCGGGCGGGTTCCACGACGGGCGCGGGCTGGTGGCGGCTCTCGCGTACGGCGCGGCGGGCATCGCCATGGGCACCCGGTTCCTGCTCACCTCCGACTCGCCCGTCCCCGATCCGGTGAAGGCCGCCTATCTGGCGGCGACGGTCAAGGACGTCGCGGTGACGAGAGCCGTCGACGGTCTGCCGCACCGCATGCTCCGTACCGACCTGGTGGCCTCCCTCGAACGGGCGGGCCGTGTCCGGGCGTTGGCGGAGGCGGTCCGGCGGGCGGCACGGTTCCGGAAGCTGTCGGGACTGTCGTGGGCGCGGCTGGTCCGGGACGGACGCGCCATGAAGCACGGCAGGGACCTGTCCTGGAGCCAGGTCCTGCTCGCCGCCAACACACCGGTGCTCCTGCGCGCGTCCATGGTCGAGGGCCGCACCGATCTGGGCGTGATGGCCTCGGGGCAGGTGGCCGGGGTGATCGAGGACCTCCCGAGCTGCGAGGCCCTCGTCCTGCGCGTCATGTCCGAGGCACAGCACGTGCTCCGTTCCCTGCCCCCACCCGAAGGAGTCGGGCCATGACCATCTGGACGCCTCGCCGACGGCTTGGTCGAGGTGCCGGAGGTGTACGGGGTCCGTCCCGGTGGGTGACCGCCGGGCCGGGCCCGGACCACCGCACACCGGCGGCGCTCCGGGCCCAGCCCGCGGGCTGAGGCAGGGACCGAGCCGCTAGGCGGCGGTGCGGCGTCCGCCGCGGCCGGCGGGGCGGCCCGTGCCGCCGCCCTGACCGCTGCCCGTGGCGGGGCGGCCGCGGCGGCGGGAGGCTCCGGCCTGGGTGCTCGCGGCTCCGGCCGTGGCGGCGGTGCCGGAGCCGGCGCCCTGGCCGCTGCGGCGGGGACGGCGGCGCCGGCCGGGCTTGCCCGAGGTCTGCGAGGCGGGCTGGGCCTGCTGCGGGACCTCGATGGTGACCGGTGTGCCGGACGGCTCGCGGGCGCCGGTGAGCCGGGCCAGCTCCTCGTCGGACGACTTCACGCGGGCGGTGTGCGGCGTGATGCCCGCGTGGGACATCAGGCGGCTCATCTCACGCTTCTGCTCGGGCAGGACGAGCGTGACGACGCTGCCGGACTCGCCGGCGCGGGCGGTGCGGCCGCCGCGGTGCAGGTAGTCCTTGTGGTCGGTGGGCGGGTCGACGTTGACGACGAGGTCGAGGTCGTCGACGTGGATGCCGCGGGCCGCCACATTGGTCGCCACGAGCGCGGTGACCTGGCCGTTCTTGAACTGGTCCAGGGTCCGGTTGCGCTGCGGCTGCGAGCGGCCGCCGTGCAGGCCCGCGGCGCGTACGCCGCTGGCGAGGAGCCGCTTGACCAGCCGGTCCACCGAGCGCTTGGTGTCCAGGAACATGATCACCCGGCCGTCGCGGGCCGCGATGCGGGCGGTGACGGCCTTCTTGTCGGTCTCGTCGGCGACGTACAGGAGGTGGTGCTCCATCGTGGAGACCGCGCCCGCCGACGGGTCGACCGAGTGCACGACGGGGTCGGTGAGGAACATCCGCACCAGCCGGTCGATGTTCTTGTCGAGCGTGGCGGAGAACAGCATGCGCTGGCCGTCGGTCTCGACCTGCTTCAGCAGCGCGGTGACCTGCGGGAGAAAGCCCATGTCGGCCATCTGGTCGGCCTCGTCCAGGACGGTGACCGACACCTGGTCGAGCCGGCAGTCGCCGCGTTCGATCAGGTCCTTGAGGCGCCCGGGGGTGGCGACCAGGATCTCGGCGCCGCGGCGCAGCGCGCCCGCCTGCCGGCTGATCGACATGCCGCCGACGACGGTGGCGATCCGCAGCTGCACGGAGGTCGCGTACGGGGTGAGGGCGTCGGTCACCTGCTGCGCGAGCTCGCGCGTGGGGACCAGGACCATCCCGAGGGGGGCCTTCGGCTCGGCGCGCCGGCCGGCCGTGCGGGCGAGCAGGGCGAGACCGAAGGCGAGGGTCTTGCCGGAGCCGGTGCGGCCGCGGCCGAGTATGTCGCGGCCTGCGAGGGAGTTCGGCAGGGTCGCGGCCTGGATCGGGAACGGCTCGGTGACGCCCTGGGCGGTGAGCGTCTTGAGGAGGGCGGCCGGCATGTCGAGGTCGTCGAAGGCCGCGACCGGGGGCAGCGCGGGGGTGGCGGTCTCCGGCAGGGTGAATTCGCGCGGGGGCGCGAGGGGGGCGCGGTTGCCCGTGCTGCGGGCGGGCGCCTTGCCGTTTCCGGCCGTCCTGCCGCTTCCGGAGCCGTTTCCGGAGCGCGCGGCATTCACGTTGCCGGCCTTCGCGGGGCGCTTACGGGCGGGGCGTTCGGGTCGAGTCGTCGTCATACATTGCCTTCCTTGGGCCTGAGCACAGCGCAAGCCGGGACCCGCACCAGCGAGTGCATGGTGCGGGTCCCGGCTGCGAGATACCGGTGATGCGTAACCGGTGATCAGGCGGGGAGGATGTTCTCCGCCTGCGGGCCCTTCTGGCCCTGCGTGACGTCGAAGGTCACCTTCTGGCCTTCCTGGAGCTCACGGAAGCCCGAGGTGGCGATGTTGGAGTAGTGGGCGAAGACGTCGGCGCCGCCGCCGTCCTGCTCGATGAAGCCGAAGCCCTTTTCCGAGTTGAACCACTTCACGGTACCGGTGGCCATAATTATCTCCTGATGGTGTCGGGGCCCCATCCGGAGAAAGCCGGTAAAACAATAATGCGCCTGAGGAACATTCCCGTCAGGCGCACATAAAGTTCATGGGTACCAAAACTGCAACGTGAACAACCGTAGCACACCATCCCGGCGGCCCGATCGCAACAGGGCACGCCCTGGTCCGCTACAGCCTTTCGATGATCGTCACGTTCGCCTGGCCGCCGCCCTCGCACATGGTCTGGAGCCCGAACCGGCCGCCGGTGCGCTCCAGTTCGTGCAGGAGCGTGGTCATCAGGCGGACGCCCGTGGCGCCGAGAGGGTGGCCGAGCGCGATGGCGCCGCCGTTGACGTTCACACGGTCGGGGTCGGCGCCGGTCTCGGCCAGCCAGGCGAGGACGACGGGGGCGAAGGCCTCGTTGATCTCGACGAGGTCGAGGTCGTCGATGGTCATGGCCGTCTTCTTCAGGGCGTGCGCGGTGGCCGGTATGGGGGCCGTCAGCATGCGGATGGGGTCCTCGCCGCGTACCGACAGGTGGTGGATACGGGCCCGGGGCGTCAGGCCGTGCGCGGCGACGGCCCGCTCGCTCGCCAGCAGCATGGCCGCCGCGCCGTCGGAGACCTGGGAGGAGCAGGCGGCGGTGATGGTGCCGCCCTCCAGGACGGGCTTCAGCCCGGCCATCTTCTCCCGGCTCGTGTCCCGACGCGGGCCCTCGTCCGCCTCGACCGTGCCGTACGCCACCGTCTCGCGGGCGAAACGCCCTTCGTCGAGGGCGCGGACCGCCCGCCGATGCGACGTGAGGGCGTACTCCTCCTGGTCGGCCCGGGTGATGCCCCACTGCCGGGCGATCGTCTCGGCACCCGCGAACTGGTTGACCGGGGCGTCGCCGTACCGGGCCCGCCAGCCCTCCGAGCCGGCGAAGGGGCCCTGGTCGAGGCCCAGTGGCACGGCGGCCTGCCGGGAGGCGTAGGCGATCGGGACCATGGTCATGTTCTGCGTGCCGCCCGCCACGACCAGGTCCTGGGTGCCGGACATGACCGCCTGGGCGGCGAAGTGCACGGCCTGCTGGGAGGAGCCGCACTGCCGGTCGACGGTGACGCCCGGCACCTCCTCCGGCAGCCCGGCCGCCAGCCATGCCGTGCGGGCGATGTCGCCGGCCTGCGGGCCGACGGTGTCCAGGCAGCCGAACACGACGTCGTCGACGGCGGCCGGGTCGACGCCCGCGCGGTCGACCAGCGCCTTCAGGACGTGGGCGCCCAGGTCGGCGGGGTGGGCGGTGCCGAGCCCGCCTCCGCGCCGGCCGACGGGGGTGCGTACCGCTTCGACGATGTAGGCCTCGGCCATCACATCTCCTTCAGGTTCGTACGGCGATCCCGTCCAGCACCATCGACAGGTACTGGCGGGCGATCTCCTCCGGGCTGTGCAGGCCGCCGGGCCGGTACCAGGACGCCGCCACCCACACGGTGTCGCGCACGAACCGGTAGGTGAGGCGGACGTCCAGGTCGGCGCGGAAGGCCTTGGCGGCGACGCCGCGCTCCAGCGTCCCGAGCCACGCCTTCTCGAACTTCACCTGGGAGTCGGAGAGGTACTGGAAGCGCGGCTGGGTGGCGAGCTGGCGCCATTCCTTCTGGTAGATCGCGACGGCGGCGCGGTGGCGGTCGATCTCGCGGAACGATTCGGTGACGAGCGCCTCGATGGTCTCGCGCGGCCCGAGCCCGGCGGCGAGGACGGTGTCGTACCCGGTCCACAGTTCGTCGAGGAAGTCGGAGAGGATCTCGTCGACCATCGATTCCTTGGAATCGAAGTGGTAGTAGAGGCTGCCGGCGAGCATGCCGGCCTCGTCGGCGATCTTCCGTACGGTGGTGGCGTTGTACCCGTGCGCGGCGAACACCTCGGCCGCGGTGGCGAGGAGTTCGGCGCGCCGCTCGGGGGCGGGGGTGGTCACCTGGGGCTTCTTCTGGTTCGGCTTCGGCACGGGGACATTGTGGGCCTAGGCGTGCTGGCTGCTGACGGAGACGGTCTCGCCGGTCATGTAGGAGGCGTAGCCGCTGGCGAGGAAGACGATGACGTTGGCGACCTCCCAGGGCTCGGCGTACCGCCCGAAGGCCTCGCGCGCGGTCAGTTCCTCCAGCAGTTCGGCGGAGGTGACCTTCACCAGGTGCGGGTGCATCGCGAGGCTCGGCGCGACGGCGTTGACGCGGACGCCGTACGGGGCGGCTTCGAGCGCCGCGCAGCGGGTGAGGGCCATCACGCCCGCCTTGGCGGCGGCGTAGTGGGCCTGCCCGGCCTGGGCGCGCCAGCCGACGACGGAGGCGTTGTTGACGACGACGCCGCCGCCCCGCTGGTCGCGCAGCAGCCCGAGCGCCGCCCTGGTGCAGCGGAAGGTGCCGGTGAGGGTCACGTCGAGGACGCGGCTCCACTGCTCGTCGGTCATGTCGGCGAGGTGCGCGGTGCCGCCGAGACCGGCGTTGTTGACGACCACGTCGAGGCCGCCGTGGAGCCGTACCGCTTCCCTGAACAGGGCCTGGACCTGGCTCTCCTCGGTGACGTCGCAGGGCAGGGCGGCGACGGCCGGGGTCCCGAACTCTTCCGCGAGCGCCCGCTCGGTCTCCTTCAGGCGGCGGGTGTGGGCGTCGCTGATGAGCACCCGTGCGCCTTCCTCCAGGAAGCGGCGTGCGGTGGCGCCGCCGATCCCGGCTCCCGCGGCGGCGGTGATCACGGCGGTACGTCCGGCCAGCAGGCCGTGAGCAGGGACGTACTCGACGCTCTTCATGGCCGTACGCTAACCTGCCAAACGCTTGTTAGGGAAGGGAGCGCCATGGACGAGTCCCTCGAAGCCTTCCGGGCCGGGGCCCGCGCCTGGCTGGCCGCCCACGTACCGCCCGAGCCGCTGCCGTCCCTGGAGACGGCGGAGGGCTTCGAGGCGCACCGCGCCTGGGAGGCGGAGCTGCACGCGGGCGGCTGGTCGGTGGTCGACTGGCCCGAGCGGTACGGCGGGCGGGGCGTGGACCTGTTCCACTGGCTGGCGTTCGAGGAGGAGTACTGGGCGGCGGGCGCGCCCGGCCGGGTCTCGCAGAACGGCATCAGCCTCCTCGCCCCGACCCTCTTCGACCATGGCACCGAGGAGCAGCGGACCCGGGTCCTGCCGCCCATGGCGAGTGGGGGGACCGTGTGGGCGCAGGCCTGGTCCGAGCCGGAGGCCGGTTCCGACCTGGCCTCCCTGCGTTCCCGGGCGGAGCGCACGGACGGCGGCTGGCTGCTGTACGGGCTGAAGACGTGGTCGTCACGGGCCGCGTTCGCCGACCGCGCGTTCGGGATCTTCCGTACGGATCCGGCGGCGGCCCGGCCGCACCAGGGCCTGACGTACCTGATGTTCGGGCTGCGCGGGCCGGGGGTGACCGTGCGGCCGATTCCGCGGCTGGACGGCAGACCGGCGTTCGCCGAGTTGTTCCTGGACGGGGTGTTCGTGCCGGACGAGGACGTGATCGGCGCCCCCGGCGACGGCTGGCGGATCGCGATGGCGGCGACCGGCAACGAGCGGGGCCTGATGCTGCGCTCCCCCGGCCGCTTCCTGGCGGCCGCCGACCGGCTGGTGCGGCTGTGGCGGGAGCGTGGGCGGGACCCTGCCGTACGCGACCGGGTGGCGGACGCGGTGATCGGGGCGCGGGCGTACCAGCTGTTCACGGAGCTCGCCGCGTCCGCCGGCCCCGGGACGGGCGCCGCGTCCAGCCTGAACAAGGTGTTCTGGTCCGAGTACGACATCGCCGTGCACGAGACGGCGCTCGAACTGCTCGGGCCGGAGGGCGAGTTCGACGGGGCGTGGTCGGAGGGGTACACCTTCGCGCTGGCCGGGCCGATCTACGCGGGGACGAACGAGATCCAGCGGGACATCATCGCCGAGCGGCTGCTCGGACTGCCGAAGGGCCGCCGCTGATGCGCCTGTGCCTGACGGACGAGCAGCGGGACTTCGCCCGGTCGCTGGACGCGATGCTGACCGCGTCGGACACCCCGTCGGTGGTGCGGGCGTGGGCGGCCGGGGAACACCAAGGGTGCCTCCTCGTTCGGGCTGCGGCCGCGGGGCTGCGGGCCGGCTGCTGCTGGTGGGCGCGGTCATGGCGATCAGGAGGCTGCCCGAGGGGGTCGCCCTGGGTCGTGTCAGCGGGCTGTCACCGGTTCGGTGGGCCGTCCGGCCGACGCGTACTCGGCGCGCTCGCGGGCCGTCGGGGAGAGCGCGACGAACGCGGAGGTGAGGAAGAGGTACGACCCGAGGCCGACGGCGAGCGGGAAGATGAACTGCATCGCCGTGGCCCCGGACAGCTCGCCCGCCGAGGGCACGACATCGACCCGGACGGCCAGCATGCCGGTGTAGTGCATGCTGCTGACGGCGGCTCCCATGACCAGGGAGGCGACCGTGACCGCGAGGGGCGAGGTGATGTTGAGGGCCGCCCACAGGGCGGCGGTGGCGGCCACGACCGCGATGAGGACGGACAGCACGACGAGGGGCGGGTCGTAGCGGATCGTGCCGTTCAGGCGCAGGGCGGCCATGCCGAGGTAGTGCATGCTGGCGACGCCGAGGCCGGTGGTGAGCCCGCCGAGCAGCAGGCCCCGGACGCGGTCGCGGGCGTATCCGACGGCGAAGACACCGCCGCCCACGACGAGCATCGCGACGACCAGGCTGAAGACGGTCAGCGGCACGTCGTAGCGGATGTCGGTACCGGTCACCGCGAAGCCGAGCATGGCGACGAAGTGCATGGTCCAGATGCCGGTGCCGATGGCGGACGCGGCGGTGAGCAGCCAGTTGCGGCGGGAGGGTCCGGTCGCTTCGAGCGCGCGTACGGTGCAGCGCAGACCGAGGGCGGCGCCGATGCAGGCCATCGCGTACGACAGCACGGGGGTCAGCCAGCCGAAGGCGGCGTGGTCCAGGTGTCCCATGGCCCAGGGACGCTAGACCGGTCGGGGGCGCACGTGCGGTGCGCATTTCGAAAGCAGACGGAATATGACAGAGAGAGGTGCTTGAACGATCGTGTCAGGCTCGAACGAGTGCACCGTACGGCAGGTGGCGGTGTGAGGGATCATGTCCGTATGGCCGACGACCACGCACAGGTGCAGGAGTTCTTCACGGCCCGCGCGGCGGACTGGGACGCGCGGTTCCCCGATGACGGTCCGGCGTACGCCGCCGCCGTCGCGGAGATCGGGCTGAGCCCCGGCGATGCGGTGCTCGACGCGGGCTGCGGCACCGGCCGGGCCCTACCGCCCCTGCGCGAGGCCGTGGGCCCTGAGGGCACGGTGATCGGCCTGGATCTCACGCCCGCCATGCTGGCAGCCGCGGCACGGGCCGGACGGGACGGCAGCGGGGCCTTGATGCTCGCCGACGTGGGGCGGCTGCCGTTGCGTGACGGCGTGCTCGACGCGGTGTTCGGGGCGGGGCTCGTCTCGCACCTGCCCCGGCCGGCCGAGGATCTGCGGGAGCTGGCCCGGGTCGTACGACCGGGTGGGCGGCTGGCTCTCTTCCACCCGGTCGGCCGCGCGGCGCTGGCCGCCCGCCAGGGGCGGCAGATCACCGGTGACGATCTGCGCGCCGAGCGGAACCTGCGCCCGCTGCTGGCCGATTCGGGCTGGCACTTGGCCACGTACGTGGACGAGGACGATCGTTTCCTTGCCCTCGCGGTACGTCAGGACTGACGGCCCGAGCGCAGGTGTGCGGCCCGATCCGGCTCCTCGGCGGCGACCGCCCGTACGAACGCGGCCGTGTTGTCGAACATGACGTTGTGCCCGGCGCCCGGGAGGTCACGACGCGCACGCCCGCCGCCACCAGCTCGTCCCGGCCCGGCAGTGCACCGCTGTGCCCCCCTGGAGGTAGACCCGGTCCACGCGCGTGTCGATGAGAACCCGCGATACCGCTGCTGCCGACGGTCGGTGGAGGGTTCGGGTCGAGGTTGCCCTCGGTGATCACCAGCCGGCTCACCAGCTCGGGGCGGCGGTGGGTCAGCACGATGGCCACCGCGCCGCCCGTGCAAAGAGCGACCAGCGGCCGGCCAGGTCCGGGTGGGCGGCCGCATGGGCGTGGTAGACGCTGCTCAGGGCCCCGAGCCCGTGCACGTACACCCGCGCCGGCCCCTCCCCTGCCGCCTCCGTCCAGCGGATCATGCTGCCCTTGCCGTCGAATCGGGCCTGTCGCACCCTCGCCCTCCCCTTCTGCGGTCGGCCGTCCGACTCTACGTTGGAGGTTCAGAGTCGGAAGACCGGCGGTGAACACCGCCACGCAGCGGGAAGGTGGGCCCGGTGTCCAACAGACTCCGCACGTTCTTCAACTTCTTCAGGTCGTCCTTCGGGTCCGCCGGGGGCCCCGCGTCGGGGAGGGAGAGCGCGGGCGGGTCAGGACGGCCCAGCACTCGTCAGCACAACATCTTCGAGGCCGCCGCGGCCTATGTGGCCGCGTGTGCGGACGACGACCAGGACAGGATCGACGAGGCGGCGGGCTGGGTGTCGCCCGAAGCCCTCTCGTTCGGGGTGAGCGAACTGGCGTGCCGGGCGGTCATCGCCCTCGCCCGCGAGCGCGACGAGTCCCCGCAGACCGTGGCCCGGAGCCTGCTGGGCCTGCCGGCCGCCTGAACATTCATAAGCGTCGTCCTCGGGCCGTTATCGGGTCGTCACAGCGCCGTCATCGTCCGGGACGACGGGACCCTCGACGTCAGGGTTACTCGCTGGTTAAGGTGCGCCGACGAACTTCGGGAGGGAGACGGCCATGGCCGGGACGGAACCGGTGGACGTCGGCGACGTGGAGGACGACGCACTGTACGTGCTGACCGCCGTGCTGCTGACGCCCGCGCAGTTCCCGAGCCTGCTCGGCGACGACTATCCCGAGGCGTGCGCGGCGCTCGGGCTGGAACCGTACGCGGAGGGGTACGGGCTGGTGCTCGGCCAGGACGGCGAAGGGGCCAGGTGGACCGTCGTCGTGGACGACGTTTCGCTGGTCGCGGTGGCGATCGCCTCATGGGACTGCGGCATGGAGTACGACCTGTCTCCCGACGAACGCAGTGTCGTCGTGGCCCTGCCGGGCTGGCCCCTCTCCCTCGCGGTCGCCGCACCGCACGTGCCCCCGCCGCACGACCCGGAGACCGCACCCGGGGAGCGCCGGCCGCTGACGCCGCCGGACCCCAGGCAGTGGGGGCCGGCGCAACGCCGGATGGGCGCGGACGAGGTCGCCCTCCAGTGGGCGGCCTGGCGGGAGCAACTCGGTGAGGACGACTTCGCCAGGCCCGCGGACGCCGGTCCCGCCCGTGCGGAGCGGCAGTCGGCGGACGAACGGACAGCGGCCGGACACGCGCCCGCTGGGCGGTCGCCGGACGAGCAGCCGTCCGGGGCATCCGGGGAGCAGGCGGACGACGGGCACGGCCCCCTGCGGCGTGTTCTGGCCGAGCTCCGGGCGTACCTGGAGGAGCCGCCCCCGCCGGGTCGGGTCCGGTCGGCATTCGCTCCGGGCGGGGCACGGACCCTGCGGGCGGACGGGCCCGGCTGGTCGGTGGTGGCCAGGACGGACGACATCGCCTTCGTCCTCCTGGACGAGATCCCCCGCGAGGTACTGCCGATCGGCCGCGGGCCGAACCTGCCCGCTCTGCTGGCCGCCCTCGACTCCATGGCGGTCCGTCCGGCCTGACGAGGCGGCCGGCGATACGTCAGCCGCTGGGTTCCTCGGGGGCGCCGTCCTCCGCCGCGTTCTCCGGCGCATCCTCCGCGGGCGTCCGCTCCCGGTCGTCGGCGTCCTCCGTCTCGGACAGGTCCGCGTCCCAGTGGTCCGGTCCGCTGCCCGCCTGTTCGTCGGGCAGGTCCCTCGGCACGCCGGGGCCGCCTTCGCCCGCGCCCTCGAGCCGCTTGTCGTCCATGGTGTCTCCCTCCGGCCTTCCCGGCCTTCCGGCCGAGCGGGTACCCAGGGAAGCGCTGCTCAGACCCGCTCGAGCGGGCGGTGCGGACCGTCCGGGAGTTCGATCGTGACCGTATCGCCCGGTCGTACCGGTCCCCCGGTCCTCACGATGCCCATGACCCCGGCCTTGCGGACGACGGCGCCCGTCTCGTCGCGCCCGACGACCTGCTTGAGGAGGCCGTCCTGGAAGGCGTCGATCTGCGCGCAGGGATTGCGCAGGCCGGTGACTTCGACGACCGCTTCCGTGCCTATGTGCAGCAGCGCGCCGGTGGGCAGTCCCAGCAGGTCGACACCCCGTGTGGTGATGTTCTCGCCAAGGTCGCCGGGCCGGACGGTGAAGCCCTTCTCGGCCACTTCCTCGAACAGTTCCTCGTGGATGAGGTGCACCTGCCGGAGGTTGGGTTGCGTCGGGTCCTGCGCCACGCGGGAGCGGTGTTTGACCGTGACGCCCGCGTGCACGTCCCCCTCCACTCCGAGCCCGGCCAGCAGGGTGATATCCGGCCGGTTCGGCTTGGTGAACGAATATTCCCCGTTGCTGCTGACCGCTGTGACCGTTCCGCCCATGGTGCGAGGCCCCCCCTCACTGTCGTGGCGGCGCCAGTGCCGGTCCGCCCTGCCAGTGCCAGTCTGTCGTGGCAGTGCCAGTCGATCTGCCGCGCCGACCAGCAATGATCCCTGCGTCCCGGCCGTCCGGAACGCCGGGCACCCCGCGGCCGGTCAGCGGTCTGTCAGCGGCCGAGCTCCTTGCGGCTGACCCGGCGCAGCCGGCGCCGCTGGCCCGGGTCCAGTGCCAGGTACGCGACGGCGGGGACGCCGATCAGCACCAGCAGGGACATCCAGAATCCGATCAGCGGCCAGAGGAGAAGGCCCACGGCCACTCCCCCGATGACGATCTTCGTCCTTGTCGACATGTTCGACGCCTCCTTCACGGCCGGCGAAACGGCCGCTTCCTGATCTGTGAACGCGTGATCGAGCGTGCCGGTTCCGGGATCCGCCGCTCAGGCCGTGCGGAGCGGGCTGCCGACCTGGTGCAGATGGCCCAGCGCCTGGCGGTAGGAGTCGACCAGCCCCGTCTCCGTGTACCGGATACCCAGCGAGCGGCAGTGGGCACGCACCGCGGGCTGCGCGAGCCGCAGGTGGGGGCGCGGCATGCTGGGGAAGAGGTGGTGCTCGACCTGGTAGTTCAGGCCGCCCAGGAGCCAGTCGGTGAGCACGGCACCGCGGATGTTGCGGGAAGTGAGCACCTGGCGGCGCAGGTGGCCCCAGGGCTCGCCGTCCGGGTCGGGCACTTCCATGCCCTTGTGGTTGGGCGCGAAGGCCATACCCAGGTGGAGACCGAGCAGCATCTGGTGGATCAGCGCGAAGACGACGGCCTGGCCCACCGGCATGGTGGTCAGCAGCAGGGTCGCATAACCGGCGACATGGGCGAACAGCAGACCGCCCTCGAGCGCGCGCTCGCGCGGCGTCTGGAGCGGTCCGTCCTTGGAGAACAGCGCCTGGAAGCCGTACACCTTGAGGGCGAGGCCTTCGAGAGTGGTGAGCGGAAAGAACAGCCACGCCTGGTGGCGGGCCAGCCAGCCGCGGAACCCGGTGCGTCCCACCGCCTGGTGCTGGTTGAAGACGAGGACGTCCGGAGCGACGTCCGGATCCTTCTCCTCGTGGTTCGGGTTGGCATGGTGCCGGTTGTGCTTGTCGTTCCACCACTCCTGGCTCATCCCGAGCAGCAGATTGGCGTGCAGCAACTGGATGAGCCGGTTCCTGCCCCTGTCGGCGCTGATCTGCGAGTGACCGGCGTCGTGCCCGAAGAAGGCCGCCCGGGCGGAGAACACCGCCAGGGGGACGGCCAGCAGCAGAGACCACCAGGAATGCCCGAACAGCACCAGGCCGACGGCGACCGCCGTCAGGGCGAGCAGGTTCACTGCGATACCGGACGCATACCAGCCGGCACGCCGCTCCAGAAGCCCCTGGTCCTTGATCGTACGGAGCAGGGGGGCGAACTCGCTTCGGGAGCCGTGTCCCTTCCGCTCCGCCGTGCCACCGAGGACTGCGGGGGGGCCGGCAGGGGCGGGGAGGGTCAAGGCAGAGGTGGCCTGGGGCATGGCTTCTCCGAGTCTGATGAGGTCTCGTGCGCAGACGTGCGCCGACCTGATGAACGTACGGATGAGCAGTAGCCCAGAGCCATGGCACCACCACCCCGAAGCGGGGTGGGGCTTCCCAGGGTACTGGGGTGGTGCTGGCTGCACCCTGGGCGCGAAGTGGGCTATGTCACGGCACATTCGCTCTCGCCAGGTGGGGATGCTCAGGTACCCTCGGCGCTTCGACTCCCCGCTAGTCAAATTTGAGGAATGCGTCAGCGCTGTGCACAAGCTTCCCGAAGCAACGCCCTACGTGACTCCGGCCCTGCCCGAACTCGCCCGCTGCTCCACCGTCTTCCTGCCCGCCGATCCGCCTCGCACGGGACGCGTCGCGTTCTGGCTCCCCGGCGAGGCCGGACCACCGTTCCAGGACGGTCGCGATGACGACTCCCCCGGCTCCGTCGAGGAGTTGTCCGTCGTCGCCCCGGACGCGCGTCCGACCGCCGTGCCCGCGCTGGTGATGCCGGTGGGGAACGCATTGCCCTTACTCACCCGGGCCGGGCGGGCCGTGGACGCCTCCCCCGCGACCTCGTTCTGGGGCGCCGCCGCCCTGCTGGCACTCCAACTCGCGGCCCGGGGGCTCCTGTTGCCGGGCCTCAGCGGTACCGATCACGACGCGTGGCGGGCCGGACCACTCACCGCCGAGGACCTGGAGCGGGTGCGTACGCTCGCCGCCTCCATGCCGCCGAGCGCCCACGCGGTCGCGGTGGGGAGGGCGGCGGACGGCATGGTGCTGCTGGCCGAACCGGAGCGGCTGTTGCGGTCCTTCCTGGACGCGGTGGCCGACGCACTGCCGCGCACACCCGCGGCGCCGCTCGCGGCGGGCGGCCCGGCGTTCGCCGCGTACGAGCCGCAGCACGTACCGGAGCAGCGGACCTGGGCGGCCGACGTCGCCGCAGGCCACGACGCGGGCGTACGACTGTCGTTGCGCATCGAGGCACAGGGGCTGGACACGGCTCGGGGCCCCGCCTTCCGCGCCGTGCTCCAGATGCGCAGCGTCAGCGACCCGGCCCTCGTCGCCGACGCCGCCGACGTGTGGTCGGGCTCGGCCGGTGACGGGTTCGGGTCCCGTGCCCGGATGGACGCGCTCCTCGCCCTGCGCCGCGCCGCCCGCGCGTGGCCGCCGCTGGCCCCGCTGCTGTCCGCCTCCGTACCGGACGCCATCGACCTGGCCGACGAGATCACCGAGCTGCTGGGCGAGGCGGCGCGAGCACTGGCCGCCACCGGCGTACAGGTGCACTGGCCCCGTCAGTTGGCACGCTCGCTGACCACGCGCGCCGTCATCGGGCCACCGGACGAGAACCGTCACGGCGAGAACCACCGCCTCGACGACGCACGCCGAGAAGACCGGCACGAAGAAAACCCGTACGGAGAAGGCACGTACGGAGAAGAGCGGTCCGGGGAAGACCTGAACGGGCGCAGCCGCCGTGGCAAGGGGCAGTCCGGCCTGCCGTCGTTCCTGTCGGCCGACGCGCTCCTCGCCTTCAACTGGCGTTTCGCGGTGGGTGACCAGGAGCTGACCCGCGCCGAGCTGGACCGGCTCGCCGAGGCCGGGCGGCCCGTGGTGCGGTTGCGCGACCAGTGGGTGCTGATCGACCCGGAGGACGCCCGGCGCGCCCGGGATCACCAGGACCGCAAGGTCACCCCGATCGACGCGCTCGGCGCCGTACTGACCGGCACCACCGAGGTCGACGGCCGCCAGGTCGACGTACAGCCGTCCGGGTGGCTCCAGGCGTTGCGTGACCGGCTCGCCGACCCGGAGGGCGGGCAGCCGGGGACCGGCCGTCACGAGATCGGGCAGCCCGCCGCCCTCGCGGCGACCCTGCGCGACTATCAACTGCGCGGCCTGAACTGGCTGCATCGCATGACCTCGCTCGGTCTCGGGGCCTGTCTCGCCGACGACATGGGCCTGGGCAAGACGATCACGCTCATCTCCCTGCACCTGCACCGGCAGGCCGACCCGTCCGCGGCCGGCCCCACCCTGGTCGTCTGCCCGACCTCCTTGATGGGCAACTGGCAGCGGGAGGTGGAGAGGTTCGCCCCGGGCACGCCCGTGCGCCGCTTCCACGGCTCCGGGCGGAACCTCGAGGGGCTGGCCGAAGGGGAGTTCGTCCTGACCACGTACGGCACGATGCGGCTCGACGCGGCCCGGCTCGCGCGGGTGGGCTGGGGCATGGTGGTCGCCGACGAGGCGCAGCACGTCAAGAACCCGTACTCGGCGACCGCCAGGCAACTGCGCACGATCGGTGGCAAGGCGCGGGTCGCACTGACCGGCACACCGGTGGAGAACAACCTGTCCGAGCTGTGGGCCATCCTCGACTGGACGACACCCGGGCTACTGGGCCGCCTGGGGACCTTCCGCAGCCGGTACGCGCGGGCAGTGGAGGGAGGCGCCGATCCGGCAGCCGCACAGCGTCTGGCGGCGCTGGTACGGCCGTTCCTGCTGCGCCGCCGCAAGTCCGACCCCGGGATCGCCCCGGAGCTGCCGCCGAAGACGGAGACCGACCGTTCGGTGTCGCTCACCGTCGAACAGGCGGGCCTGTACGAGGCGGTCGTACGCGAGACCCTGGCGGCGATCGCCGAGGCGGACGGGATGGAACGCCGTGGCCTCGTCGTCAAACTGCTGACGGCGCTCAAGCAGATCTGCAACCACCCGGCGCAGTACCTGAAGGAGGAGCAGCCGAGGATCGCCGACCGCTCCGGAAAGCTGGAGCTGCTCGACGAGTTGCTCGACACCATCCTCGCCGAGGAGGCGAGCGTGCTGGTGTTCACGCAGTACGTGCAGATGGCACGGCTGCTGGAGCGGCATCTCGCGGCGCGGGGGGTGCGCACCCAGTTCCTGCACGGCGGAACTCCGGTCGCCCAGCGGGAGGCGATGGTGAACCGCTTCCAGGCCGGCGAAGTACCCGTCTTCCTGCTGTCGTTGAAGGCCGCGGGCACGGGCCTCAACCTCACCCGGGCGGGTCACGTCGTGCACTACGACCGCTGGTGGAACCCGGCCGTCGAGGCGCAGGCGACGGACCGCGCGTACCGCATCGGCCAGACCCAGCCCGTACAGGTGCACCGGCTGATCGCGGAGGGAACGATCGAGGACCGGATCGCGGGCATGCTGGCGCGCAAGAAGGAGCTGGCCGACTCCGTACTCGGCTCCGGTGAGGACGGCGCCCTGACGGAACTGACCGAACTGACCGACGCCGAACTGGCGGAGCTGGTGGAGCTGCGCGGGGTGCAAGAGGTGCAAGAGGTGCGAGGGAGCACGCGATGAATCGTGATGAGGAGGACATGGAGCGGACGTTCGCGGCGCTGCCTCCCGCCCACGGCCGGGGTTTCGCCCAGACCTGGTGGGGCCGGGCGTGGCTGAAGGCGCTGGAGGACACGGCGCTCGACGGCCAGCAGTTGAAGAAGGGGCGCAAGCAGGCACGGGACGGCGCGGTGGGCGCGGTCTCGGTGCGCCCCGGGCGGATCACGGCCGTCGTGAAGGACCGTGACGGTACCGCACAGCGCAGTGACGTGCTGTTGCAGGAGCTGACGGAGGAGGAGTGGGACCGGTTCCTGGACATGGCGGTGGACCGGGCGGGGCACATCGCCGCCCTGCTGGACCGGGACATGCCGCCGCACCTGGTGGAGGACGCGGCGGCGGCGGGAGTGGAGCTGCTGCCGGGGGTCGGTGACCTGGAGCCCGCGTGCGCGTGTGACGCATGGGACCACTGTCCCCACACGGCGGCACTCTGCTACCAGGTGGCGCGGCTGCTGGACCAGGATCCCTTCGTGTTGCTCCTGATGCGGGGCCGTGGGGAGCGGCGGCTGCTGGACGAGTTGCAGGTACGCAGTGCGGCGCGAGCAGGCCGGGCCGGCCGGGACGAGGAGGAAGGAGCGGCCGGGGACGGGCCCGAGGGGGTCCGGGCGGACGAGGCGTTCGCCGCACGGGACATCCTCCCGCCGTTGCCGGCACCGCCGCCGTTGCCGGAGGCGCCCGGGGAGCCGCCTTCGCTGGACACCGAGGTCCGCCCCGGGCAGGGCGTCGACCCGGCGGCGCTGGAACGGCTGGCGGCGGACGCGGCGGCACGTGCGTACCGGATGCTGGAGGACGCCCTGGCGGACGGTCACGGGGACCGGCCGGTGGAGGCGCCGTTGACGGCCGGTCAGGACGCGGTACGGCTGGCCGCCTCCGCGGAGTGGGCGCCGGCCGCCCTGGACCGGCTCGCCGCCGGAACCGGCCGTCGGCGCGCCGACCTGGACGTGGCCACGCGCGCGTGGCGGCTCGGCGGCGCGGAGGCGCTGGCCGTACTGGAGGAGGAATGGACGCCCGGACCGGAGTTGTCGGCGCGCGCCGAGGCACGGCTCGACACCGCCTGGGAGGACGACGAGCGTCCGCCGCTGCGGGCGGACCGCCCGGGCCGCTGGACGGTGGCCGGGGCCGACGTACAGCTCCGGTTGGACCGTGACGGCCGCTGGTGGCCGTACCGCAAGGAGTCCGGCCGCTGGACCCCCGCGGGCCCGCCCGACCCCGACCCGGCCGCCGCCCTGGCCGGTGCCCTGGCGGACGACGCCTGACGCCGGGGCGCGCCACCGCGCCCTGCCCGGCACGGGGCCCGGGGCGGGTACCGGCCCCGCCGCCGGGAGGCCACGGCGGTGCCGCCCCCCGGCCGCCGAGCCGCAGTGGTGCTGCCCGGCGGCGGGGGCCATGGGGTGCAGCCTCCGCCGCAGGGCCAAGCGATGCTGCCCGGCGGCGGGGGCCATGGGGTGCAGCCCGTCCCCCGGAACCCTGCCGTGCAGCCCACACCCCGGGGCCGTCCCGTACGGCCCGGTCCGCCCCTGAGCTGCACGGCGCAGCGTTACGCGAGTTGCCGCTCCGCCGCGTCCACCGTCTGGGCGAGCAGCACGGCGATGGTCATGGGGCCGACACCGCCCGGCACCGGGGTGATCAGGCTCGCGCGGGCGGCGGCGGTCTCGAAGTCGACGTCGCCGACGTTGCCGGGGTTGTAGCCCGCGTCGATGACGACGGCGCCGGGCTTGATGTCCTCGCCCTTGATGAAGCGCGGCCGCCCGACGGCGGCGACCAGGATGTCGGCCTCCCGTACGGCCGCCGAGAGGTCGGCGGTGTACGAGTGGCAGTACGTCACCGTCGCGTTCCGCGCGAGCAGCAGCATCCCGGCGGGCTTGCCGAGGATGGCGCTGCGTCCCACGACGACGGCCCGCTTGCCGGCCGGGTCGACGTCGTACGCGTCGAGCAGCCGCATGATGCCGCCGGGTGTACAGGAGACGAACCCCGGCAGGCCGAAGCTCATCGTCGCGAAGGAGCTGAAGGTCACGCCGTCGACGTCCTTCTCGGGGGCGATCGCCTCGAAGGCGGCTCGCTCGTCGATCCCGGGG
This sequence comes from Streptomyces sp. NPDC000229, assembly GCF_040300825.1. Classification (NCBI taxonomy): domain Bacteria; kingdom Bacillati; phylum Actinomycetota; class Actinomycetes; order Kitasatosporales; family Streptomycetaceae; genus Streptomyces; species Streptomyces sp. NPDC000229. The sequence continues at coordinate 124,809 of NZ_JBEPEL010000006.1, read as the reverse complement.
CCGACCGGGTGCTGGAGCAGGATGCCGTGCACCTCGGGGTCGCTCGACAGGCTGTCGAGGGCGGCGACCAGTTCGGCGGTGGTGGTCGTGGCGGGCAGCTCGATGTGGCGGGAGCGGATACCGGCCTGCTCGCAGCGGGCTCGCTTCATCCTCACGTACGTCACGGAGGCCGGGTCCTCCCCGACCAGGACGGTGGCGAGGCAGGGCTGTGTGCCGGTGCGGCGGGCGAGGTCGGCGGCGCGGGCCGCGGTCTTCTCGACCAGGCGGCGGGCGAAGCCGCTGCCATCCATGAGGCGGGCGGTGTCAGGGGTGGTGGACATGGCGGTCTCCCGAGCGGTCGTCAGTGGATCGCCCAGGCGCGCGGCAGTGACGTCGGTCCGCCGGGCCGCTCCCCGGTGGTACCCCACCCAAGCGCCAGTCACGGCCCGCCGCCCACTCTACGGGACGGTTCCGGCCGCTTCCCAGGGGTCTGTTCCGGCGACCCGCTTGTGGGGGCCGGTCTGCGCGGCGACGATGACACGGGCGCGACTGCTCCGATCGGGGAGGGCGATGTGAACGACCCCTGGGTGGCCTTGGAGCGGGGCGCGGATCCCATGGAGCGGGCGAGGGCGCTGCGCCGCGCGCACGAGGCGTTCACCGCGGGCGCCTCGCCGGGGGAGCCCGTGCGCTCGGTGGTGGCCGATTCGTGGCGGCGCTCGGCACGGGCCCGGGTGTGCCCGGACGGAGCCGCCCACGTGGAGCTCGAAGAGGACGAACTGGCGGCGTACCGGCACGGACATCCGCTGGCGGCCGCGATGCCGGTGATCCGGGAGCTGATGGGCGCGTACGCGCAGGACGGGGAGCACTTGGTCGCCGTCTGCGACGCGTACGGGCGGTTGCTGTGGGTCGAGGGACACCCGGGAACGCTGCGCCGTGCGGCCCGGATGAACTTCGTGGCGGGCGCGCGGTGGGCCGAGTCGGCGGCCGGGACGAACGCCCCCGGTACGGCGATCGCCGTCGACCGGCCGGTCCAGGTCTTCGCCGCGGAGCACTTCCTGCGGCCGGTGCAGGGTTGGACGTGCGCGGCCGCACCGGTGCATGATCCGCGTTCCGGGCGGCTGCTGGGCGCGGTGGACATCACGGGCGGGGACCGGCTGGCGCATCCGCACAGCCTGGCGTTCGTGCAGGCGGTGGCGCGGGCGGCGGAGTCGCACCTGGCGCTGCTGGATCCGCTGGCGGCGGCGGGTGACCGATTGCGGCTGTCCGCGCTCGGCCGGGACGAGGCGGTGCTGGTGGGGGGCGGTCGGCGGACGGTCCTGAGCCGTCGGCACAGCGAGATCCTGGTGGTGCTCACCCACCGTCCGCAGGGTATGGGCGGTGCGGAGCTGCTGACGGCTCTGTACGAGGACGAGTCGGTCGCCCCCGTCACTCTGCGTGCCGAACTGTCCCGCCTGCGCGCGGTGTTGCCGCCCGGCGTGTTGCGCTCGCGTCCGTACCGGCTGGTGCCTCCGGTCGACGCGGACTTCGAGGCCGTGGGGCGCAGGCTCGCCTCAGGGGCGGTTGCCGCGGCGCTGGGCGGGTACGCCGGGCCGCTGCTGCCCGGCTCGTGCGCACCGGCGGTGACGCGGCTGCGCGGGCGGCTGGCCGAGGAGCTGCGCGCGGCGCTGATCGCGCGGGGTGACCCGGCGCTGCTCGCCGACTGGGCGCACAGCCCGTGGGGCGAGGACGACCTGGAGGTGTGGCGGGCGTTGGCAGCCGCCTTGCCACCGGGTCGGGCCGCCCCTGTACAGGCGCGTCTGCGGGCCTTGGACGAAGAACTGTCCGCGGTGGTCGCAACGGGTTCGCAACGTCCGCGTCCCTAGCCTCACCGCGAGCGCCGGACGACGGCGCGGTCCCAGGGAGGCCACGCAGATGACCCGTTACGCAGCGCCCGGCAGCGAGGGTGCGATCGTCTCGTACGAGTCCCGCTACGACCACTGGATCGGCGGGGCGTACGCACCGCCCGCGCGCGGCCAGTACTTCGAGAACCCGAGCCCGGTCAACGGCCGCCCCTTCACCGAGATCGCCCGCGGAACGGCCGAGGACGTCGAACGGGCCCTGGACGCGGCGCATGCGGCGGCACCGGCCTGGGGCAGGACCGCACCGGCCGAACGGGCGGGCGTCCTGCTGCGGATCGCCGACCGGATGGAGGCGAACCTGGAGCGGCTGGCCGTCGCGGAGAGCTGGGAGAACGGCAAGCCGGTCCGCGAGACGCTCGCCGCCGACCTTCCGCTGGCCGTCGACCACTTCCGCTACTTCGCAGGTGCGCTGCGCGCCCAGGAAGGTTCGCTGAGCGAACTCGACGAGGACACCGTCGCGTACCACTTCCACGAGCCGCTCGGCGTCGTGGCGCAGATCATCCCCTGGAACTTCCCGCTGCTGATGGCGGTCTGGAAGCTGGCACCGGCACTCGCCGCGGGCAACGCGGTCGTCCTCAAGCCGGCCGAGCAGACCCCTGCGTCCGTCCACGTCCTGATGGGTCTGATCGCCGACCTCCTCCCGCCGGGGGTGGTGAACATCGTCAACGGCTTCGGTGTGGAGGCCGGTAAGCCGCTCGCCTCCAGCCCCCGCGTCGCCAAGATCGCTTTCACGGGTGAAACGACCACGGGGCGGCTGATCATGCAGTACGCCTCCGGGAACATCAAACCGGTCACCCTGGAACTGGGCGGCAAGTCGCCGAACATCTTCTTCGACGACGTATGGGCGGCGGACGACGACTTCCGCGACAAGGCCCTGGAGGGCTTCACCATGTTCGCCCTCAACCAGGGCGAGGTGTGCACGTGCCCGTCACGTGCACTGATCCAGCGCGGCCACTACAGCGAGTTCCTGGAGGCCGCCATCGCCCGTACCGAGGACATCGTCCCGGGCCACCCGCTCGACACGGCAACGATGATCGGCGCCCAGGCCTCCGACGACCAGCTCCAGAAGATCCTCTCGTACCTCGACATCGGCCAACAGGAGGGCGCCAAGATCCTGACGGGTGGTCAGCGCATTGAGTACGACGGGGAGCTGGCGGGCGGATACTACGTCCAGCCGACCATCTTCGAGGGCGACAACCGTATGCGGATCTTCCAGGAGGAGATCTTCGGCCCGGTCGTCGCCGTCACCTCGTTCACCGACTTCGACGACGCCATCACCACGGCGAACGACACCCTCTACGGCCTCGGCGCCGGCGTCTGGACCCGCGACATCACCACCGCGTACCGCGCCGGCCGTGCCATCCGGGCGGGCCGGGTCTGGACGAACTGCTACCACGCCTACCCGGCGCACGCGGCCTTCGGCGGCTACAAGCAGTCGGGCATCGGCCGTGAGGGACACAAAATGATGCTGGACCACTACCAGCAGACGAAGAATATTCTCTGCAGTTACTCCGCCAAAAAGCTCGGGCTCTTCTAGAATCGACGAGTTGGGTGCCTGGAGGGGAAATTGCTCCAGACACCCTTCCGGCCGTCCGGCATCGACGCCGGACAGGCCTGGAGGACTCCCGCATCACCCCGACTATGCCTCTGCGGCCCGTCGGTCGAGGCGGATTTCCGCGCCGGCGCGGGGCGGGGAGCTCATCAGGGACGGTTGACGCCCCGCAGGCGGTCGTTGCCGACTGATGCGACCTTCCCCACGGCCACCACCTTTTCCGTTCGGTGCACGCGTCGTCCCTTCTGCACCGTCTTGCCGTTTCACCGGCGCGGGCGCCGATCTACGGCACCTTTCACCCGCTGATGCGCGGCCGGGACGGAGGCTCCGCCCCCCAGCAGGGCAAACAGAGGCAGCAGACATATGGCCCCCTTACCCGGAAATGTGCCTGAACACCCGGCCTGCCACCACTGAGGGGCGATGAAGAAGGCGGAGATGCCGCCGCGCCGCCCAGGCGTTCGTCCGCACATTCACTTCCCGGGAAATCGGAAACCAGGATCAGGTGATGCGAATGGCATCCCGGTGCGGCCTTCGAATTCCCGCGTAACCTGGCATATGCCATGGCGTTATGTAGTTGGCTCTCGCCGCGGCGACAGGGAACAGAACGCGGTCTGACCAGTTGTCACATTTTCTCGCGTTGGAGAGGACCTCAAGGTGAATTTGACACTTTGGCTTCTGCTGGCCTGTGGATCGGCTTGTACGGCGCTTTCTGTCTTCTTGCCGCCCCCGACCGCCAGGATGCGGACGATCGACATCATCGAACTGCGCCGCCGGCGGCGTCTCCTCGAGATCCTCGCGGCGAACGCAAGCGCCCCCTCGGACCACTCCGCTTCGCCACCTTCGTCGGTGGACGATCCGGCAGCGCCTTGAAGGTCAGGCACCGACCCCGGGGGTCGGGGCCGCCGGGACGGCCACCGGGTCGGTACGTCGCCCGTGATCCTGATCTTGCCGAGGCACCGCTCGCCCAAGCACCGCTTGCCGGTTCCCGAACCGCGCTGCATGCCGCGGCCCCTGCGCCGTGAGGAGATAGCGCCTGTTCGGCGTGGCGCCGTCCCCGTTGCCCGCGGTGCGGAAGGACGTGGCCCTGGTGGTCGGTACCACGGTCGGCACGCAGGACGCCAGGTACGTGGCGTACCGGTCCGTTCCGGGGGCATGCCGGGGGCTCGTCCTTCTTGATGCGACACCCTTCGGCGGGGCGTCCGGGCCGCGCGTGCAGTGGCCGGTCGTCGTGCGGTGGACGCCGGCGCACGAGTGCCCCCTCGGGCTCACTTTTCGGCTTCGTGACGAGCCCTCGTGCTCCTTGCCCCGCGTCGATCCGGCGGCAGGTGCAGGGGCCGCCCCGCTGTGCCCAGGGTTAGCCGCCCCTACCCTCCGAGCGTGGCGCAGCTCACATACTGAGCAGTTGGTAATCTCCTGTGCCTGGTGGGAACGTGACGCCGTGGGCTCCGTACGGAGCGCCCAGGGACATGCAGGGAGTGAGGAGCGACTGTGCGTGCGATACACGTCACCGAATTCGGCGGGCCGGAAGTGCTGCGACTGGTGGAGGCGCCCGACCCCCTGCCCGAGCCCGGCCGCCTGCTGATCGACGTCTCGGCGGCCGGCATCAATTACGCCGATACGCACGCGGTCGAGGATTCGTACCTGTCCCGGTCCGCCCTGCCCATGATCCCGGGCGGTGAGGTGGTCGGCCGCACGGAGGACGGGCGGCGGGTCGTCGCCCTCGCGGACAACTACGGCGGCTATGCCGAAAAGGCCTCCGTACGCGAGGACTTGGCCATCGACGTCCCCGAGTCGGTGAGCGACGGCCAGGCCCTGGCCCTGATCGTGCAGGGCCTCACCGCCTGGCACCTGCTGCGCACCGCGGGGCGCGTGGCCCCGGGTGAGTCGCTCGTCGTGCACGCCGCCGCGGGCGGCACCGGATCGCTCGCCGTGCAGCTCGCGAAGTCATTCGGGGCCGGACGCGTCATCGCGACCGCCTCCACCCCGGAGAAGCGGGAACTCGCCCTCTCCCTCGGCGCGGATGTGGCCGTCGACGCCGGTGCGGAGGGCCTCAAGGACAGGCTGACGGAGGCCAATGGGGGGAGGAAGGTCGACGTCGTCCTCGAGATGACCGGCGGCCCGGTGTTCGAGGAGTCCCTCGCCGCCCTCGCACCGTTCGGCCGGCTCGTGACGTACGGCATGGCGAGCCGGCAGGCCCCGGAACCCGTCCACGCCGCGCAGCTGATGGGTCGGTCCCGGGCGGTCGTCGGCTTCTGGCTGATGCATGCGATCGGGCGACCCGGCATGTACCGGGAGCCGATGTCCGAGCTGCTGGCGATGGTCGGTGACGGACGTCTGAAGCCGCAGGTCGGCGGCGTCTATCCGCTGGCCGAGGCGGCACGCGCGCACGAGGACCTCCGCGCCCGCAGGACCGTGGGCAAGCTGGTGCTCGACACGTCCCGCTGACACCGGGCCTTCGGGGCCCGGTACGTCACGCCGGAAGTCCCTACGAGCTCACTTCAGGACTCCGCCCCCTCGACGGGTGCGGGCCACCGCCCGCGGCTGCCGTCACGGCCTGGGTACCCGGCCGGGGTCGGCGCAGGAGCTGAGGCGGCAGCGGCGGGGCAGGCGCTTCATGCTCACCGTGTTCTTCCCCCCGGCTCGCTCTTCGATGGCGGTAGCGACCGCCGACGGAGCCCGCCGTCCGGGCCGGCCCGTGGGGGTCGGCCCGGACGGCGGGAAGTGATCAGACGAGGTCGAACCGGTCGAGGTTCATGACCTTGTCCCAGGCGGCGACGAAGTCCTTGACGAACTTCTCCTTCGCGTCGTCGGAGGCGTAGACCTCCGCCAGGGCCCGCAGCTCGGAGTTGGAGCCGAAGACCAGGTCGGCGCGGCTGCCGGTCCACTTGAGCTCGCCCGTGGTGGCGTCGCGGCCCTCGAAGGCGTTCGCGTCCCCGGAGGCCGCCTTCCACGTCGTGCCGAGGTCGAGCAGGTTGACGAAGAAGTCGTTCGTCAGCTTCCCGGGGCTGTTGGTGAAGACGCCGAGCGAGGACTGCTGGTGGTTCGCGCCCAGGACGCGGAGGCCACCGACGAGGACCGTCAGCTCGGGGGCGCTCAGGGTGAGCAGGTTCGCCCGGTCGAGCAGCAGGTACTCGGCCGGGAGCCGGTTGCCCTTCCCGAGGTAGTTGCGGAACCCGTCGGCGGTCGGCTCCAGCGCGGCGAACGACTCGACGTCCGTCTGCTCCTGGGAGGCGTCCACACGGCCCGGCGTGAACGGGACCCGGATGTCGAAGCCCGCGTCCTTGGCGGCCTGCTCGACGGCCGCGCTTCCGGCCAGCACGATCAGGTCGGCCAGCGAGACCTGCTTGCCGCCGGACTGGGCGGCGTTGAAGGACTGCTGGATGCTCTCCAGGGTGCGCAGGACCGTCGCGAGCTGGTCGGGGTCGTTGACCTCCCACCCGTTCTGCGGCTGGAGGCGGATGCGCGCGCCGTTGGCGCCGCCGCGCTTGTCGCTGCCGCGGAAGGACGAGGCCGAGGCCCAGGCGACGGACACGAGCTGGGACACCGACAGGGCCGAGGCGAGGACCTGCTCCTTGAGGGTGGCGACATCCGCGTCGTCGATCAGCTCGTACGTCCGCTCCGGCAGCGGGTCCTGCCACAGCAGGGTCTCGGACGGGACCTCCGGGCCGAGGTAGCGCACGACGGGGCCCATGTCGCGGTGGGTCAGCTTGAACCAGGCCCGGGCGAAGGCGTCCGCGAAGGCGTTCGGGTCCTGGTGGAAGCGCCGCGAAATCTGCTCGTACACCGGGTCGAACCGGAGCGAGAGGTCGGTCGTCAGCATGGTCGGGGCGTGGCTCTTCGACGGGTCGTGGGCGTCGGGTACGGTGCCCGCTCCGGCGCCGTCCTTGGGCCGCCACTGGTGGGCCCCGGCCGGACTCTTGAACAGTTCCCATTCGTAGCCGAAGAGAATGTCGAAGAAGCTGTTGTCCCAGGTCACCGGAGTGTTCGTCCAGGTGCCCTCGAGACCGCTGGTGATCGTGTCGGAGCCCTTGCCGGTGCCGAAGGTGTTCCTCCAGCCGAGGCCCTGCTCCTCCAGCGTGGCCGCCTCGGGGTCGGGGCCGACGTGGTCCGCCGGGCCCGCGCCGTGGGTCTTGCCGAAGGTGTGTCCGCCCGCGATGAGAGCGACCGTCTCCTCGTCGTTCATCGCCATCCGGCGGAACGTCTCACGGATGTCGCGGGCCGCGGCGATCGGGTCCGGATTTCCGTTCGGGCCCTCCGGGTTCACGTAGATGAGGCCCATCTGGACGGCGCCCAGGGGATTTTCCAGCTCGCGTTCGCCGGTGTAGCGCTTGTCGTCGAGCCAGGTGGTCTCCGGACCCCAGTACACGTCCTCCTCCGCCTCCCAGACGTCCTCGCGACCGCCGCCGAAGCCGAAGGTCGTGAATCCCATCGTCTCCAGCGCGACGTTGCCGGCGAGGATCATGAGGTCGGCCCAGGAGAGGCTCTGGCCGTACTTCTTCTTGACCGGCCACAGCAGGCGGCGGGCCTTGTCGAGGTTGGCGTTGTCCGGCCAGCTGTTCAGCGGCGCGAAGCGCTGCTGACCGGCTCCGGCGCCGCCTCGGCCGTCGCTGATCCGGTAGGTGCCGGCGCTGTGCCAGGCCATGCGGATGATGAAGGGGCCGTAGTGGCCGAAGTCGGCCGGCCACCAGTCCTGAGAGGTCGTCAGCACCTCCGCGATGTCCCGCTTCACAGCCGGGAGGTCGAGGGATTTGAACGCCTCGGCGTAGTCGAAGTCCTCACCGAGGGGATTGGCCACGGCGGGATTCTTGGCAAGGATCTTCAAGTTGAGCCGCTCGGGCCACCATTGGCGGTTGCCGCCGCCTTGCGTCGGGTGCAGGGCACGCTCGTGCGCGACCGGGCAGCCGCCTCCGCTCTCCGGCTTCGGGTCAGTGACGATTGCGTCATGGTTCTCAGGCATGGGAATCCCTCCGGATCAGGCGGATCGCTGTGCTCAGGAACTACGGGCGGCGGGCCGGTCAGGGCAACGGTCCGGGTCCCGGTGGAGGACCTTCGTCGGGTGCGCTTCCCTGCTGTTGTCCTGTCCCTTGGTTGTCGCCGGAGCCGATCCTACGATGGACAAAGTCCAAGTCAATGCGATGCCGAGAAACCGAACGGATCCATTCGGCCAAGGGTCGCGGTTAGGGTGGTGGGCATGAGCGATCTGCTGGAACGGCTTCGGGGACGTGGCTGGCGGATGACGGCCCAGCGCCGAGTGGTCGCCGAGGTGCTCGGCGGCGAGCATGTGCACCTCACCGCGGACGAGGTGCTCGCGCGCGCCACGGCCCGGCTGCCCGAGGTCTCCCGCGCGACCGTGTACAACACCCTCGGTGAACTCGTCGCGCTCGGCGAGGTCGCCGAGGTGTCCACCGACGGCCGGGCCAAGCGCTACGACCCGAACGCCCATCATCCGCACCACCACTTGGTGTGCTCGGACTGCGGCGCCATCCGGGACGTCCACCCCGTCGGCGACCCCCTTGCCGACCTGCCCGCCTCCGAACGGTTCGGCTTCACCGTCTCCGGCGTCGAGATGACCTACCGGGGCCTGTGCCCCGACTGCGCCCGCCCATGAGCACGACGCCGTGCGCCAACCGGGGCGTGCGCCTGGCCGCGCGGCGGTCCGGCCCCGCCCGTCCGAGGCGGGCCGATCCTGCCCGCGCGGTGGTCCGCGATCAGTCGGGAACCGGCACCGTCGTGTAACGCAGGACGCCGACGAACGGCCTGAACGGCACTCACGGCGAACCGCGCCACAGGGGCGGCACCGGCGCATTTCGCGTAGGGCGCGCTCCGCTACTTCTCGCCATTTCCCGTGGGACATCTCCCCCGGTACGAGCGGGAGTCGTCCGCCACGGAAGCCGACCGAGGGCCGACGGAGCCGCTTGCCCCTCCGGCCACGGGCCATCCAGCTCCGTCGCCGCCCGGCCCGAAACCTTCCCTCTTCCGCCGGCGAACCGACACCCGCCCCTAGGGTGCTCGCCGGAAAGACCGACATCGGCCACGGCCGAGGGACAACACCCGCTGACCGGCTGTCCTGCACGCCCGTCCATCCCCGCCGACCAGCCGCCTTCGACACCTCACAAAGACAGCGAAGCCACGCAGCCACAAGCCACAAGCCACAAGCCACAAGCCGCAAAGGAGACCAGCACGATGCACAGCACCATCTGGGACACCATCGAGAGTCTCGCCCGCCGCTTCACCGACCACGACGAGCAACGCGGCCTGGCCCCTCAAGAGCAATGGACGCTACAGGTGTTGAAGATCGCCGAGGAGACCGGCGAGGCATCCCAGGCCGTCATCGGCGCGCGCGGCACGAACCCCCGGAAAGGTGACAGCCACGACTGGAATGACGTCCACGCCGAAGTCGCGGACGTGGTCATCACCGGTCTGGTCGCCCTGTGCCGGATGCGGCCCGATGATGCCGAGCAGTACCTTGAGCGACAACTGTCCGGCAAGGCCCTGAAGTTCCTCCCGGCCGCATCCACCGGCCCCGTTCCCGCTCCGGACACGGCATGAGAGGCACGTGGCTTCCGCTGCGGCGGGAACCGGATCCGGGAGGCCGCCGGCAGGTACGTCCGGCCGCCGGCGACCGCGCCGCACAGCGCCCGGCACCGCCGGTCGGCGGCCGCTGCGTGCGGGGCGGCGCCGGGCCAGGCGCGCGACGTGGGCGTACTCAGCCGGCGAACCGGGCCATCCACTCCTCGACGTCGTCCGCCGAGCGTGGCAGGCCCGCCGACAGGTTCTCGTGACCGTCTTCGGTGACGACCAGGTCGTCCTCGATCCGGACACCGATGCCGCGCCACTCCTCGGGCACGGTGAGGTCGTCCGGCTGGAAGTACAGGCCGGGCTCGACGGTGAGCACCATGCCCGGCTCCAGCACGCCGTCGACGTACTCCGCCGTCCGGGCCTGTGCGCAGTCGTGGACGTCCAGACCGAGCATGTGGCCGGTGCCCGCCATGGTGAAACGACGCTGGAGGCCGAGCTCGTACACGCGCTCGGCCGGGCCTTCGACGAAACCCCACTCGACCAGCCGGGCAGCCAGGTGGCGCTGGGACGCCTCGTGGAAGTCCCGGTACGCGGCTCCTGGCTTCACGGCCGCCATGCCGGCTTCCTGGGCCTCGTACACCGCGTCGTAGACCTGGCGCTGCAGGGGCGTGAAGGTGCCGCTGATCGGGAGCGTGCGCGTGACGTCGGCGGTGTAGAGGGTGCGCGTCTCCACACCGGCGTCGAGCAGGAGCAGGTCCCCGGGCCGCACCGGACCGTCGTTGTCCGTCCAGTGCATGATCGTGGCGTGCTCGCCCGCGGCGCAGATCGAGCCGTAGCCGACGGAGTTGCCTTCGAGGCGTGCGCGGCGGAAGAACGTGCCCTCGATCCACCGCTCCGACGACGCGACCGCCCGGGAGAGCTCGCCGATCACATCGGTGAATCCGCGCACCGTGGAGTCCACGGCTTTGCGGAGTTCGGCGATCTCCCAGCCGTCCTTGACGAGGCGGAGCTCGCTGAGCGCCTCCTCCAGTTCGGCGTCGCGCTCCTCGTCGCTGGTGACCGCGGTCTCCAGGGCCAGGTCGAGACCGCGGACGATCCGGGTGGGCGCACCGGAGCCGGCGGCCAGGTCACGGGCCGCCGTGCGAACGTCCCGGCAGGGCAGTCCGAGCACGGTCTGCGACTCGGCGAGGGAGCGGCGCCTGCCCATCCACAGCTCCGCCGTGGCACCGGTCCAGAACTCGTCGTTGTCCCTGCCGTCCCGCGGCAGTTGGTAGCAGTAGGCGTCGTGACCGCCGTCCGCCCGGGGTTCGAGGACGAGAGCGCCGTCCCGGGCCTGGTCCCCCGTCATGTGCACATAGCCCGAGTAGGGCCGGAACGGGTAGGGGTCGTCGTTCGAACGGACCTTGAGGTTCCCCGAGGGAATCACCAGGCGTTCGCCGGGGAAACGCGCGGAGAGCGCGGCGCGGCGGCGGGCGGCGTACGGAGCCTGCTCGTCGGGCCGCAGGTCGTGCCGCTCGGTGTCCGCCCATCCCGTCCGCATGAGGGCGGACAGTTCCTCGGAGATCCCTGAGTAGAGACCGTTCTTACGGCCTTTCGCCACGGCGTGCACCTGCTTTCTCGGTGGGTTCCTGGGGGACGAGGGGCAGAACGAGCCGTACGGACAGGCTTGCTCCCGGTGCGGCTCGGGCGCCCTCGCAGCTGCCGGTCGTCGGCGGCTCGGGCACGCTATCCCGCACCGCGCGCCTACGGGGCCGGAGTGTGCCACTGGCACAGATCGGCCACAGCCCCGGGCGGAGCCGTCGATAATGCGGCGTATGACGCAGGCGAAACTGGGTGAGGCCCTTCGGCTCCTGGGCATCGGTCAGACAGCCGCCCAGGTCTACCTGGCGCTGCTCGAGTCGGCCCCTGCTCCACTGAGTGCGATCGCAGCCGCGACCGGCCTGGGCGATGCGGAACTGGCCACGGCGTACGGGGCACTGGTCGACGCCGGTCTGACCAGTGCCGCCGAGGAGGGCGGGGACGTGGTGGCTCCGGTTCCGCCGGCCGCCGGCCTGGAGATCCTCGCCCGGCGCCGGGCAACGGAGATCGAGGAATCGCGCATCGCTGTCGGGGGCGCGTTCGAGTCGTTCCGGCGGCAGCGGCTCGCCGCGTACAACGACAACCTCGTCGAGGTCGTCACCGGCGACGCCATCGGCCCCAGGATCCGTCATGCCTGGGCGAGTGCTCGTGAACAGATCCGGCAGTTCGAGTCACCGCCGTACTTCCCCTTGCCCGGCGCCACGGAAGACGCGCTGGCCACGCTCGCCCGCGGTGTGACGCAGCGCGTCGTGTACTCGCGGGAGTCGCTGGAGCACCCGGGTCATCTGAAGGACACCATCGAGCCGTGCGTCAAGGCCGGCGAGCAAGCCAGGGTGCTGCCGTCGGTGCCGGTCAAGCTCGTGATCATCGACGAGGCGTACGCGCTCGTGTCGTTGTCGATCAAAGAGGCCGACGTGCACAACACCATGCTCGTCGTGCAGCCGTGCGGCCTGCTCTCCGCACTCATAGCCTTGTTCGAACAGTCCTGGCACAACGCCCTGCCCTTCCACGGCCGCACCACCCGCCCAGGCGGACTGTCCCCGGCCGACCGCCGCCTGCTTTGGCTCCTCGCGGGCGGCGCGGGCGACGACGTCATCGCCCGCGAGATGGGATTCAGCCGCCGTACGCTCTACCGCCGCCTGCAGATCCTGATGGCCCAGCTGGGCGCCGCGAACCGCTTCCAGATGGCTTTGCACGCCCAGCGCAACGGATGGCTGTGACCGGCAGCACGGCTCGCCCGCTGCTCGCCGCGCACGACGCCTCGGCATGCAGCGCACCCACCGACGCGGTCCCGCGTCATGCCGCGCACCGGCGTGCACAGGGGTGGCACGTTCTCACAGGAGCCGTACCCCGGCTTCGGGGAGCTCGGCCCACCAATGGTGGTAGCGGCTGTGGACGGCGGCGTCACGGCCGGCCAGCAGGGCCGTCAACGACAGCGCTTCTGCGGCGAGTCCGTCCCAAACGGCGGGCGGCAGGGGGTGCCCGGCCGCAGCCGTTCCTGGACCACCCGGACCCGTACGCCTGCGCGTTCCGCGCTCTCCTCAGCGTCATCCGTGATCGCATGCGACGGGAACGGAAACTCGTGCCGACGGCCGAGGTCGAACCCCGCTCGGCCGCCCCATGGGACGGCGGAGTGGAGCGGCGCGCGGCGGAGATCGACGTGTCGCGGCTCCTGACGCTGCTGACGCCACAGCAGGCAGGCTCGATGATCCTGGTGGACCTCGACGGTTACACCCTCGACCAGGCGGCCCGCATCATGGGCGTACACCGAGGCACGGTCGCGCGTACGCGGGCGCGGGCCCTGGACCGTCTGCGCCGCCGGATACGGGCCGGCCTCCATGCACCCCCGGGTACCGGTTCTTCCCCGGCCGACGGCCGGCGCCTTCCCGGGCGTAGTGGCCACGCGGAAAAGGCATGATGGGTCGTTGTTGATGTTCACGGCGCGGCGTGTGCTCCGTGAGAGGGTGTGCCCTCAGGGGCCGAGCAGGAGCGATGGCCGTATGAGGAGGCAGGATGAGGCGCTCTCCGGCCGGGGAGCCGGCGGCCAATGAGGGGAGTAAGGGAAAGGTGTGCATGCCGGACCCCAGGGATCTCAGCACGGCCACCGAGCGTTGAACCCTCGGACGGAGTGTTCGGCACGAGAACCGCACGGCCCACGCGACGAGGAGGACGACCCCATGAACGCCGCCGCAGACGGACGGCAGCATCTGGACGCGGCCAGCGTCAACGCGAAGCAGACGCTCCTCCAGCTCCTCGGCCGGGCGGGGGTCTTCGCCGGAGACGCGGAGGAACTGATCGGGCTCATCGAGGCCGGCTCCCTCTCCCTCGCGCATCAGGAGATCAGCCGGATCGGGCTGAGCGCACCAGGAGGGAAGGGCGAGCTCTACGAGTCCGGCTGGCTCGACGGCACCCAGGCCGTTGCCGACGAACTCGGCGACCTCACCGAACGGGCGCTACGGCACGCCGTCGCCTCGGACCCGTCCTCCCCGGACGCCCGCCCTCCCGTCAGGAGGATGCAGGTGGAACGGGCGAAGGTGGCGGTCACGCCCCTCTACCTCTCGTTCACCGACGTCTCCGACCTCGATCCCGAGGTCTCCGAGCAGGTGCTCACCGCCGTGCTGGGCACCATGAACTCCCGGCAACGGGCGGGATACGCGGGGCAGCTGGCGGAGTTCGCCTCGGCCCACCGCGTACACCTTGAGCGGCTGTACGCGGAGTACGGCCCCGGCAGCCCGATCGCGATCCACGGCCGCTACTCCCTCCTCCACTCCCCCACCAGCATCGCCGTGCTCGAACGGCTCGCCACGGCGCCGTCGGCGTTGTGGGAGGAGTGGGACGCCGCCGAACTGCCGCCCGCGTGGCTGGAGGGACTCACCACAGCCTGGGGTTCCCCGGACTGACCGATGACCCGGCGGCCCGGCCAGATGCGCTCCGCCCGCTGGACGCCCGGAGCCGGCGACGGGCAAGCGGATCGGAACCCGCCCCCGCGGGCGGGCTCCGGGACGGATCGCCCCGGCCGCACCGCGCTGTGCCGACCGGGGTCAGAAGACCAGATGGTGCCGCGCCACGAGCGCCATGGTCGCCTCCAGGTCCACGGAGCAGCCGTACAGCCCCGCCTTCTGTTCCATGACCTCGGGGCTCGGTCCGTCCTTCAGCCGGTCGAACCACCGGAACAGCTCTTCCAGCCCACCCGGGGAAATGATCTCCAGTAGGCGAGCCGGTGTGTCCCCGGCGTTCCAGAACGTGTGCCACTCGTCGCGCGGCTTGAAAACGAGATCGCCGGCCCGGGCGACGACTTCCTCGGCACCGAATCGCGCGCCGACGGATCCCGCGAGGATGAAGCTGAATTCGTCCTCCCGCGTGTGCTTGTGCACCGGAGCGGCCAGAACCTTCGGGGGCAGACGATGCTCGACGAGCGCGAAGCGCCCGCCCCGGTCGCGGCTGTCGATCAGGAAGCGGTCCCCGCAGGCCCGCTCGTCCTCGTAGAGCTCGCCCTCCTCGGGCCCCAGGATCCTACGCTCGACCACTGCGCGCACCGCCCTTCAGAAGGAGTCGGCAGCCCTCCTCCTTCGACGATACGCGCCTGTTCCCGGTCCGGCGCCGTGGCTCCGCGGACGGCCGGCGCCCCCTTGGTGTGCCCGGCCTCCGCGCTCCGGCGCCCCTCCGCCTCCGGCACCCCGCTGTACGAGCTCCTGCACGGATGATCTCGACGCGGTGCTGCCGGCCTCGCTCGCCGAGCCGCACGCGACCGTCAAGTCGCCTGCACGAGCGCCCGATCGGGCTGCGGAACGCGCACCCGTGTCGGGAGGCACTGGGGCGCGTTGACACTCATGGTCCATGGGTGAGGGAGTCGGCGCGCTTCCGCGGCAACAGGCTCCTCAGTGTTCCGTGCTCACACCACCCCGTGTGCCGTACCGATCGATCGAGTCGAGGACCTGACGTGACCTTGTCGACGCACCGACGCCTGGCCGCGAGCGCCACCCTCATCGCCGCGCTCGCGGGTGGGCTCGCCCCCACGAACGCGTTCGCCGCGCCCTCCTCCCCCGACACGGCACACACCACCACTCCCGCCCCCGACATGGAGGGTGTGGCCGGGGCCCTGAAGGCCGCCATGGGTCAGGGCGCGCCGGGGGCGATGGCCCGCTTCACCGGACCCGACGGGGTGGAGGCGCGGACCGCGGGGGTCCGCGACCGCGTCTCGGGCGCGCCCATGGACACCGGCGCGCGCTTCCGTATCGGCAGCGTCACCAAGACGTTCTCCAGCGTGGTGCTGCTCCAGTTGGTGGACGAAGGCAGACTCGAACTCGACGCTCCGGTGAACCGGTACCTGCCCGGGGTGCTGCCGGACGACCGGATCACGGTGCGGCACCTGCCGACCCACCGCAGTGGCCTCGCGGACTACACCGAGGCGATGTTCGCCCGGACCGTGCCCGGCTTCGAGTCCGTGCGGAACCGGGTCTTCAGCCGCCAGGAGCTGCTGGACCTCTCGCTGAGAGAACCACGTGCGGCACCCGGCGTGGCGTACAAGTACTCGAACGCCAACTTCGTGTTGGTCGGCATGCTCGTCGAGCGGGTCACCGGCAAGCCGGTCGCCCACGCGTACGAACACCGCGTCATCAGGCCGCTGCGGCTGCGCAACACGTCGTACGTGCACCCCGACACCCGCGTCGAGGGCCTGCACGTGCGCGGCTACCTGCACCCCGACGAGGCCGGCGCGGCGCTCGTCGACTCCACGGAGCAGACGGTGTCCTGGGCGCAGGCGGCCGGGGCGGTCATCTCCGACCCGGCGGACCTGAATACCTTCATGACCGCGCTGATGAGGGGCCGGCTGCTGTCCCCGCGGATGCTGGACGCCATGATCACGGTCACCCCGACGGACACCACGAACACCCGGTTCTACGGGCTCGGCCTGCGCCGTTACGACTTGTCCTGCGGGGCCCGGGTCTACGGGCACACCGGGACCGTGCAGGGTTACTACACCTACGCCTTCGCGACCCGGGACGGCCGACGGAGCCTTTCCGCGATGGCCAACACCTCCAACCGGGGCGCGGCCAACACGGCGCTCGGCGGAACCCTGGAGGCCGCGTTCTGCGGAAAGAAGCCCGCGGCGGCGCGCGGTGCGCGGAGTGTGCCGGTGCTGCCGGCCGAAACGGACCTGCCCGAGCGCCGCTGAGTCCCGCCAGGACATGAGGCCCCGGCCCTGAGGGGCCGTACGCGCACAGGGCCCCGGCGCTCTGCGCGGCGGGCAGCGTTCAGAAGGCGTAGCGGATGGTCAGCCACGGGGCGTGGGCCGCCACCAGGCGGCGTACGGTCTCCACCGCCGCGGCCTTGGTGGCGTTGCGGTAGCGCACGTTCCAGCTGCCGTTCTCCGAACGCTTCGCCTGTTGGAGGTCAGGGCGCCAGATGGCCTCCTCGGCGCGCGGATGCCAGTCCATGTTGACGTCGTGCAGGTCCCTGTTGTGCGTCAGCATGATCACTTCCGCGGCCGCCTGCTCCTTCACCTCGTGCGGCAGCACGTCGTCCATCTGCTGGAGCAGTTCCCCCCAGGCCTGCTCCCAGCCGGGCCTGATGACGACGGGAGACAGGTTGAAATGCACCTCGTACCCCGCCTCCAGGAAGTCACCGGCGGCGGCGATCCGCTGCCCGACCGGACTGGTGCGGATGTCCAGGAGGCGGGAATCGTCCTGCGGCATGACGGAGAACCGGATCCGTGTCCTGCCCCGGGGGTCGAGCCGCAGCAGGTCGGGGTTGACGAACTTGGTCGCGAACGATGCCTTGGCGGTCGGCCAGCGAGCGAAGGCATGGACCAGATCAGCGGTGTTTTCGCTGATCAGGGCGTCGACCGAGCAGTCATTGTTCTCCCCGACGTCATAGACCCACGCGTCCGGGTCACACTGGTTCGGCTCACGCTTCGGGCCCTGCTCGGTGATGTGGCGCCGCAGTCGCGCGACGATACGGTCGATGTTGGTGAAGACGGTGATCGGATTGGCATAGCCCTTGCGCCGTGGAACGTAGCAGTACGCGCAGGCCATGGCGCATCCGTTCGCCGCTCCGGGGGCGATCCAGTCGGCGGACCGGCCGTTGGGTCTCACGGTGAGCGTCTTCTTCTCGCCGAGTACCAGAACCGTACTCTTGATCCGGACCCAGCGCTCGGCGTTGCCCTTGTTGCCGTGCAGGTGCGGGATGCGCCAGTGGGAGTCGACGGGGATGACCTCGGCTTCCGGGAACGCCGCGAGGATCTGCCTGCCGCGCGGAGACGCCGCGGCTCCCGGCTCCGCGTGGATCTCCCGCACCGCCAGCATGCGGCGCGCCTCCGGCGAGTCCCGGAACCACTGCTGTCCCGTGGGCGGGGGCGGGGGCCCTGTTCGTAGCTCCTCGAGGCCGAACAGTCCGTCGGGGGGTTCGTCCGTGGGGCCGAACGGCTGGGGGGTGGGCATGCCTGCTCCGGTGTCTGTCGCTTCGCCTCCACCTTACGAGAGTGGTCGGACCTGACCGACCGACCGGGTCCGGCAGGTAGGTGATCCGTACCCCGCGGGACCGTGCGGCCTCGACGATCCGGGGCAGCGCCTCGGCATCGAGGACAGGCCCCGCGGCCGCCGGGAACGCCGATGTGCATCGGAGGGGCCGCGCCGGGACGCAGGGCGTCCAGCGCGGGCCCGCGACCCGGCCTCGTCCCACCGCTGCACGGCGACGCACTGAAGCCCGCAGCTGAGTCATTCGGGCGGCATCCGGCCCGGGCCGACGCGCCGACATTCGTCGGGAGGGGACCGGTGACACCATCGCCTCCAGGGACGGGCCCCGGCGCGTGGATGCGGCGCGCGGCCCACTCCAGCGCGCCCGGCTCCGTGGCCGTGCTGATCGAGAAGTGTCACGGCAGGAGCACGTGCATGAAGCCGACAAGGACGTCCGACCGTTCGCAGTCCCGGCGCACGGACCGCCCGTCCCCGTGGCTGCGCGTCCTGCCGGGCATCTCCCCCGAGCGGCGGGGTTTCGTACTGGCCTGGTGGGGGTTCGCGCTCACCTTCGGCGGAATGCGCCTGCTCACCTGGCTCGTCCACATCGACGTGGCCGGGTTGGGCGACGTCCGGGCGGGCGGGATCCACCTCCACCATTACGTGTGGGGCATCCTGCTGCTCGTGGCGGTGGGCGCGGCCGGCCTGGCCCGACGCTCCGCGCGAGCGCGCGCCTGGATGGGGCTCGGCTACGGGGTCGGAGTGGCCCTGGTCGTGGACGAGGCGGCGCTGCTGATCAGCCTCGAAGACGTGTACTGGGACACCGAGGGCGGGGTCAGCATCGCCCTCGCCATCGCGGTGATCACCATCGCGGGAAGCGTCCTCGCCGTGACCCGGGCACGGCGGCACACTGCCACCGGAGACGGCGGCCACGAGGGCTGACCAGCGGTCCGGCCCGCCGGTCGGCGACGAGACGGGGCCGTGTGGCTGCTCCGCCGCACCTGCCCGAAAGCCCCAGGTCAGAGGCGCGGGAATCACTCGTTCGGCCCACGGCCGTGCGCCGGGCGGCCCCTTGGCCCGTAGCGTCGAAGGGCGGCCGACGTGTCGGCCGGAAGGGAGGCGGGATGATGATGAAGAGCCGTTCCGCAGCTGCCGGGGCACTGATCGCCATCGCATCGATCGTGCCACTGTCCGGCATCGCTCACGCGCAGGATCTGGACTGTCGCGACTTCGTCTACCAGGAGGACGCGCAGGCGGTCTTCAACAGCGATCCACGCGATCCCCATCGCCTCGATGAGGACCAGGGTCCCGATGACGGCATCGCCTGCGAGGTGCTGCCCCGACGTGGTGCCGCCGTCGCTCCCCGGTCGGTGAGCCCCACCCCTCCGGTTGCCACTCCTACCCCCACCCGTGGCGTTCGCGGTGGACTGGGCGGCTCCTCCGCCGCCGGGTCCGCCGACTGGCAGACCGGTGTCGGTCTCACGTTCACCGTGGGCGCCGCGCTCGCCGGCGGCTACGTGCTGCTGCGGCGCCGCCACGGTTGACGGCGGGAGCGGCGTCAGCCGGCTCGGCAACCGGCCGGCCGGGGCAGTGGGGAATGCCGCTGCCCCGGCCGGCCGGAAGACGGTGGCGCGGTCCGGACCATGCCGTGGGACGACCACGCGGGCGTCGCCCATGGCTGATGTCAGCCGCTCCCCGCTTCCTCGGCCTCCCAGCGCAGCAGGTCCCCCGGCTGGCACTCCAGCACCTCGCAGAGCGCGGCCAGCGTCGTGAAGCGCACCGCCTTGGCACGGCCGTTCTTGAGCACCGCCAGGTTGGCCGGGGTGATCCCGACACGTTCCGCGAGTTCGCCCACGGACATCTTTCTCTTGGCCAGCATGACGTCGATGTCAACGGCGATCGGCATCAGATCACCTCGTCCAGCTCGGCCTGCATCCGCGCCGCCTCGACGTCACGCGCAACGGCCTGGCCGAGCAGCATGCGCAGCACGAGCACGATGAGCGCGACTCCCAGCACTGCCAGGGAGGCCCCGCACACGAGGAGCACGACGCCCGGTGCGACGGCCTCGCCGGGGGCCAGGACGACCGCGAGCGCGAACACCACCAGGGACGCGGCCACGAACGCGCCGATCACGACGTCGACGTACCGAAAGGCGGCATGGGAGAACACCGTTCCCCGCCGCACCATCGTCACCAGCCGCCACACGGAGACCATGACGACCTGGACCGTGAGGACGCCCAGGACTGTGATCAGGAGAATCGGCGTGCGCAGGTACGCATAGTCCGGGTTGAGCCCCTTCAGGTCGACGGCCAGCAGCGGCACCATCACCGCCTGCACGAACACCGAACCAGCGAGCAGCACCACGAGCACGGCTCGCAGCGCGAGCACGGTCCACTTTCCCATCGCCTCTCCCTCGATCGAGCAACGATGGGAATCTATCGAGATTCGATAGGCGTGGGCAAGGGTGAGGCCGGGGACACAGGGGCCGACCAGCTCGGGCGCATGACGAGCCTCGATCACCACCCCGACTTCCCCCGCCCCCTCCCGGGCACCCTCAGGGAGCCGCCGGCGAGGATTGTGTCCCCTTGGGCACCAGCTCCAGCAGCTCGTCCACCGTCCACTGGTCGTACGCGTGCTCGCCGTACTTCGCGGCCAGGACGGCGCCGTCGGGGGCGAGGAGGAAGTCCGCGGGGAGGCCCAGGCGGCCGTGCGGTTGCCGCCGGGACGGCAGGCCTTCGCGTCCGCGTACCAGCATCGTCGTGCTGCGCACGATCGCCCGCAGCACAGGGAGCCATACCCGGGGGTTCAGCAGGGCACGTCGTCCCGACTCGGCACCGAACTCGATGTACAGCCGCTTGGCGGGGTCGGCGATGACCGCGAACGGGAGGTCGGCCGCGTACTCCAGCAGTTCCTCGGACGGCGAGTGGAAGACCACGACCTCACGGACGCCGGCCGCCTCGATTTCGCCGTACCGGCGCACCACCGACCGCAGATGCAGATTGCAGACCGGGCAGCCGGCGAAGCGCCGGAACTGAAGGTGGATCAGCCGACCGGAATCCGGGACGTCGACCGGCGGACCGCAGACGGGAGTGAGGGAGCGGGGGCTGATGACAGAGCCGGGGGCCAACCGCTTTCCGGACGTGCGCATTTCGAACCCCTCCGTAGGTGTACAGCATACGCTTACAAGCGTACGTGTAGGGCGTACGCTGTCAACCGTCATGCCACGTCCCCGTTCACTCACCCAGGACCGACTGGCCTCGGCCGCACTCGCCGTCATCGACCGCGAAGGACTCCCGGGCCTGTCGATGCGCGCGGTCGCACAGGAGCTCGGCCTGAGCACGATGGCCCTCTACCGGTACGTCGACGACCGCGAGGAACTGGAAAGGCTGGTCGTCGAGTTGGTGCTCGGCGCCGTCGACAGCGAAGCGCCGGCCCCGGACGCGCCGTGGCGCGAGCGGATCCAGGTCATGGTGAGCCGCCTGCGCGACACCGTGAGCGCCCATCCGTCGGTCGTACCGCTGACCCTCACTCACCGGCACCGCTCCCGTGCCGGGCTGCGCTGGTCGGAAACCGTGCTCGCCATCCTCACCGAGGCCGGCTTCGAAGGCCCGCAGCGGGTCATCGCGCTCCGCAGCCTGCTCGGCTACGTCATCGGGGCGATCCAGATGGAACACCTCGGGCCCCTGTCCGGCGCGGGAACGGTCGCCATCTCCGCCCTGCCTCCGGACGAGTTTCCGTACATGGCCGAGACCGCGCGGCACGCCCGGACCGTCAGCGCCGACGAGGAGTTCCTCGGCGGCCTCGCCGTGCTGCTGCGCGGGCTCCGCGCATGAGCCGCGGCGAGGAGCGGTCCACCGCGCGTTGAAGCACCGGGCCGGCCGAGCGCTCCCGGGCGGCCGTCCGGACGGTCTCCTCCCGGGTGTGTGATGCCACTCCCGACGGTGACACCGCGGCGCGACACAAAAAAGGGAAAGGAGAGTACCGACTCCTTTCCACTCTCAACGTATAGCGCACCGTGGGGCTTGCGGCAAGACCCCTGCCGTACCGGAGAATCGCCGGCCTGAGCCAGGATCTGCGGACAGGGGAGTCGCGAAGTGCGTGTGTTGTTGGTGACTTATGGGTCACGCGGGGACGTCGAACCGGTGGTGGCACTCGCGGTGCGGTTGCGGGAACTCGGCGCGGAGGTACGCGTGTGCGCGCCGCCGGACGAGGAGTTCGCGGGGATGCTCACCCGTGTCGGCGTGCCGCTCGTGCCGTTGGGCCCGTCGGTGCGCGCGTTGGTGACCGGTGTGACGCCGCCGTCGCCCTCGGACGCGTTCCGGATCGCGGCCGAGTTGGTCGCCGCGCGGTTCGACACGCTCAGCGCGGCGGCCGAGGGGTGCGACGCTCTGGTGGCGACCGGCCTGATGCCGGCCGGCGCACGGTCGGTCGCCGAGAAGCTGGGCGTCCACTACGTGTACGCGTGTTTCCATACGCTCGAACTGCCGTCGCCGCACTGCCCTCCGCCGCCGCGGCCGGGCCCGCCGTTCCCGCAGGGGGTGACCGACAACCGGGTGTTGTGGGAGTTGGACGCCCAGCGGGTGAACGCGTTGTACGGCGAGGTGCACAACAGCCACCGGGCGTCGATCGGCCTGCCGCCGTTGGACAACGTCCGTGACCACGTCTTCACCGACCAGCCGTGGCTGGCGGCTGATCCGACCCTGTGCCCGGAGCAGGAGCTGACGGCTCTGGACGTCGTGCAGACGGGGGCGTGGATCCTGCCGGACGAACGCCCGCTCCCGGAAGAACTGCAGGCGTTCCTGGATGCCGGGGCACCGCCCGTGTACGTGGGGTTCGGCAGCATGCCCATGCGCGCCTCCCGGGACGCCGCCCCGCTGGCCATCGAGGCGGTCCGTGCACAGGGGCGCCGTGTACTCGTCTCCCGCGGCTGGGCCGATCTGGGCCTCATCGACGACAAGGACGACTGCTTCGCCGTCGGCGAGGTCAACCATCAGGCGCTGTTCCGCCGGGTGGCCGCGGTCGTGCACCACGGCGGGGCGGGCACGACGACGACGGCCGCCCGGGCCGGCGCGCCCCAGGTGGTCGTCCCCCAGTTCGTGGACCAGCCGTACTGGGCCCGCCGGGTGGCCGAGCTGGGAATCGGTGCGGCGCACGAAGGTCCGGATCCGGCCTTCGATTCCCTCTCGGCCGCGCTCAGGACGGCCCTGGCCCCCGAGACCCGCGCGCGAGCGAGGGCCGTGGCCGGCACGATCCGCACCGACGGAGCGACGGTTGCCGCGAAGCTGCTGCTCGACACGGTCGGCCGGAAGGGGCCGTCCATGTCCGTGTGAACCGCCGGCCGTCGTGGTCGCATGCGGGTGCAGGTGAATGCTCGAGGGGGCCGGCTCGTGACCGCTCCCGGAAGTCGCCCCACCGGCACCACGGGGTCAGAGGCCGAAGACCTCGGGAGCGTCGGCCAGTTCCCTGAAGTACTCGCGCGGATCCGGTACGAGCCTGCGCTGCTTCAGGTCCATCAAGCCGCCGACACCCGACAGTTCGGCGGCCACCGTGCCGTCCGTCTTGCGGATCGTCTGCTCGATCCGGAAGGTCTTGCCCTCGCCCCAGACGAAGGCACACGTCACCTCCACCTCGTCGCCCGCCCGCAACTCCCGCTGGTAGCGCACCGTCACCTCCAGCGCCACGGGCCCCACGTTCCGTTCCAGGAGGTCCGCCTGGCGAATGCCGGCCTTCTGCAACAGGGACCAGCGTGCGTGTTCCGCGTACTGGAGGTAGACGGCCTGGTTGAGGTGGCCCTGGGTATCGGTCTCGTACCCGCGCACCACGACGGCTACGGCAAACGGCTCTGCCACGCTGTTCCTCCCGACGGCACTGATGGAGCGGCTGCCCACCATGGCAACCGCCCAACGGTACCCGGTGTTCCATCGAAGGAACCGACCACGAGACGGCCACATGGGAGATGGCGGTGGCAGGTGTTGCCGACGTTGCGACACAGCACCCGCCACCGCCAGTAAGAGCCCACCGGTGATGAGGCGTTCAGCCGGGAAGGTTGTGGCGGGGCGGTGCGGCCGCGTTGCGGTGGCGGGGTGCGGTTTGGCGCGGGGGCCGGGTCAGGGTGATCTGCCGCACGAGCTGTTGGAAGCAGGCCAACGCGGCCACCGCGGGCAGGGCGGCTGCCGTGGCGTCACGCACGGTTCTCGGTGCCTGGGCGACACAGAGCAGTATGGCGATCGTCGAGAACAACAGGACCGCGGTCCATGAGTGGGTGGCGCGTCGCCGGTGGAACGCCGCTCTGAGAATGGACAGGGACGCGACGAGCCAGGGACCGTAGACCAACAGGGGCCACCACCGGATCACGGCGTCGGAGGTACGCGGCTGGGTGGCGTTGCGCAGCAGGGGGTCGTAGGTGACCATGCCGCCGTAGACGCTGACCATGGAGACGATGACGGCGGTGAGAGCCGCGATGAGGATGCTGCCGGTTCGCAGGAGGCTGACGACGTGCTTCCGGGGTGATACCCGGCGGTGGGTCGCCATCGGGTGACGCACCGGCGGGAGCTCCGCGGTGATCTGCTGCAGTCCGTCCAGTGGGCGGTCGTCGCCGGGTGCCTCCGGCACCTCGGCAGAGGTGGCGGGGGACGGGACGGCCCACTGCCGGGACGGGTCGGACTCCAGCAGGAGGTTGGCCAGTTCCTCGTCCCATGAGGGATCCAGGGCGTCGTCGAATGCGGGATGCGACTGCCGGCCGGCCGGGTGATGCTCGTAGTCGTTGTTCGGTCGCACGGTTGCGGAATGCGGTTGATCATGGGCAGAAGGCGGACCGTATCGGCTGGGCGTCTCATACATCACGGCCGTCCCGTGTTTTCCCCACGGTGGGCGGCGGAGGGTTCAGCGGCGTGGAACTCGGCCTGAATCCTGCTCATTGTCATCAGGAAGTCCTCCAGGGCCGAGGAGGAATAGTGCAGATCGATGCACTCCGATCCGTTACGCAGCGTGGCCCCCCTGTCGGCGGTCGATGCGGCAAAGCCCGGCGTGAATGTCCACTCGCCTGCCCGGGCGGCCCCGGTGCGGTTGTACCGACTGTCTCCGGCCACGTTCCTGGGGAACGAGATACTCACCTGCGCTGTGGTCATATTCCCCCTAACGCCACGGATCTTGATCCAGGTGCGCGTCATCTGAGTGATAACGCTGGGGCATACGGGTGCCTCCGTAGGCGGCTTATCGCTCCGATGGCGTGTTTAAGACAATGGAGTAACCCATACCCGCTTCGCTCGTCGGTCAAGGATCATGAACGCGTAGATCATTTCCGGCGCACCGTGCGCGGAATGCGAGATTCTGAAATCAGAAACAAAATGCGAAAGTGATATTTCCTGGAATCCGCCCGGCCCTCGGTCACCGTGGCGGCGGCGAGTGAGACGTCGGCGTGGTCATGGCGCGGTGACGCAGCAGTGCGAGGGCGACGGACAAGGCCGCGAAGGCGGCGCCACGCACGACGGCGTCGTCGTCCCGCGCCAGGTGCGCCAGGGTGTCGAGGGCATCGTCCGCCGGGGGCTCCGTCACGGCTGTGGGGCCCTTCGCCGTCGCGACGTGCACCTCTCGGCCGGTGCCGATGGCGACGCCACCGGGCCCGCGGCCGTGTCGACCGACAGCAAGATCTGCCGCATCCGGCGGCGCCGTACCCGCCCGGAATTCCGTGGCCGTTGGCCCTGGTGGTGGCAAGGTCTCCGACCATGAACGAGCACGGAGTCCTCACCCTGTCGCCGCAACGCACCACGACCGGTGAGCTGTTGTCGGCCGCCGCGACGCGGCGGGGCATGCGGGTGGAGGTCCTCCCGTCCCACGGCGGCACGGGCACCCTGGGACCGTTGCCCGCCGGGAACGTCCACTACTACGGAGGTCCGCGGTTCGCGGCCGGGGTGGTGGACGACCTCGGGGTCGCTCTGCTGGAGCCGGCCGACGGCTGGCTGGCGGCGCTGCCGCACGCGTACACCCTCCGCCGTGTCGCCGAGGCCACGTTGGGCGAGGCGCGTCGGCTGACCCGGCCCGCGTTCGTCAAGCCGCCGAGCGACAAGAGCTTCCCCCCGGCCGTTCACGCGGACGGCGGCCGGCTCCCGTGCGACGGCCCCGGGCTGTCAGCGGACACTCCGGTCCTGATCAGCGACGTGGTCACGTGGGAGGCGGAGTTCCGGCTGTTCGTCCTGGACGGGGAGGTGCGCACGGGTTCGCAGTACGCGACGTTCGGCCGGCTCGACGCGGTACCGCTCGACGGCCACCGTCACCGGGGTGCCGTACTGGACTTCGCGGCGGGCCTCCTCGGCACGTGCGGCGACACACTGCCCAGCGCGGTGGTCGTGGAGGTGGGGCTGGTGACGGCCTGTGAGCCGGGAGGCGCGGACGGCTGGGCGGTGGTCGAGGCGAACATGGCGTGGTTCAGCAACTGTTACGCCGCCGACCCCGACCGTGCCCTGGACGTCGTCCTGCGCTCCGCGGGTCCCCGCGCCCGGCTGGCCGGCCGGGACCGCCCGTTCTGCCGCGCCCGGGACGAAAACCCGGCGCGGCTCGGCGCCGGGCGGTGTCCCTGACCAGGACCAGGCCGTCGGCGGCGGTGAACCGCCGCGTTCCGTCAGGTGCCTGCTGGTACGTCGGGCGGCGGGCTGGTGCCGCCGTACATCTCGTCGGCATGCGGCGGACGCCAGAACCCCCCTCTTCAGGCGTCCATGCGCCCATGTCCCTCTCTTCACAGAGCCGTTGCGGCCACGGACTCGGCACCGATCTGGGCCGAACTCCTCGCACGCCCACGGCAGCGACGCGCGACATGGCGGAGCGCCTGATTCCCACGCCGCGCAGCGGGCGGCGGCGGGGCGGACGGTTGTCGCCGCGCCCTCCGCCGCCCGGCCGGATCAGACCGCGGGGGCCGGGTAGGTCGGGTACTCCACCCCGGAGACGTGCTGGACGACGCGGATGACCTGGCAGGAGTAGCCGAACTCGTTGTCGTACCAGAGGTAGAGGATCGCGTTGTCGCCGTCGACCTTGGTGGCGCCGGCGTCCACGATCGAGGCGTGGCGCGAGCCGACGAAGTCCATGGAGACCGCGTCGGGGGCGGTGGTGAAGTCGATCTGGCGCTTGAGCGGCGAGTGCAGCGAGACGTCGCGGAGGTACTCGAGGACCTCTTCGCGGGTGGTCTCGCGGCCCAGGCGCAGGCTCAGGATGGCGATCGAGACGTCCGGAACGGGGACGCGGATCGAGCTGCCGGTGATCGGCGCCTTGAGGTCGGGCAGCGCCTTGGCGACGGCGGAGGCGGCACCGGTCTCGGTGATCACCATGTTGAGCGGCGCCGAGCGGCCGCGGCGGTCGGCCTTGTGGTAGTTGTCCAGCAGGTTCTGGTCGTTCGTGAACGAGTGGACGGTCTCCACGTGACCGCGCAGGACGCCGTACTCGTCGTCCATCGCCTTCAGCGGCGGGACGATCGCGTTGGTGGTGCAGGAGGCGCAGGACAGGACCCGCTCGTCCGGCTTGATGGTGTCGTGGTTGACACCGTGGACGATGTTGGGCACGTCGCCCTTGCCCGGGGCGGTCAGGACGACCTTGTCGACGCCGGGGCGCAGGTGCTTGGACAGGCCCGCGCGGTCGCGCCACTTGCCGGTGTTGTCGATGAGGATGGCGTCCTTGATGCCGTACGCGGTGTAGTCGACCTCGGACGGGTCGTTCGCGTAGATCACCTTGATCGCGTTGCCGTTGGCGACGATCGTGCTGGTCGCCTCGTCGACGGTGATGGTGCCCTGGAACTGGCCGTGGATCGAGTCGCGACGCAGCAGCGAGGCGCGCTTGATCAGGTCCTGCTCACCGCCGCCGCGTACGACGATGGCGCGCAGTCGCAGGCCGTTGCCGGAACCGGCCTTCTCGATGAGGAGGCGGGCGACGAGGCGGCCGATGCGGCCGAAGCCGTACAGGACGACGTCGCGCGGCTCGCGGCGCTCGATCTTGTTGGCGCCCGTCGCGCCGGCCACGGCCTCGGCGGTGAACTCCTCGACCGTCAGTCCGCGGTCGTCGGCCTTGTACGTCGCGGCGAGCATGCCGATGTCGATCTGGGACGGGCCGAGATCGAGGGTGGTGAGAGCCTGCAGGAACGGCATCGTCTCGGTGACCGAGAGTTCCTCACCGGCTATCTGCCGGGCGAATCGATGGATCTTGAGGATGCTGACCACCGACTTGTTCACCAAGGAGCGGCTGTGAAGCAGGACGGTGACGTCGTGCTCCCGGTGCAGCTTCCCGATGATCGGGATCATCGACTCCGCGATCTCCTCGCGGTTCTTCCAGTTGGTGAACGAGTCGTCGTTGACAGTCACAGGTTTATCTTTCGAGCTAGGCGGCGCTCATATGCTAACCCCCCGCCACTTTGATCATTCAATCGGTACCGCGTTGGGCAGCCGCGGGGGCAAAAGGAGGCCGAGTCGACACGCTTTGTCCCCTTATGGCCCCGCAGATTCGGCGAGCGATCGGGCCTCCCGAGGGCTCGGGCGCCCGTCGAGGCGCAGAGCCGAACAGCCCGCAGGCAGGGCCCGCCTCGCCGTGCTCCATGCCGCGCGTCGCGCCGGTGGAGGACCAACACATCCATGCGAACAGCACTGTTCACGGTCCTCAGGCGGCGCGTCGCACGGCGTGGAGGAGGTGGCATACGCTCCCCGCATGCCCACGCCGCATCAGAAGGCCGGCCGCTCGCCCGGGCGGCAGAACGCGCCCCGCCGCCGCGCCGACGCCGAGCGCAGCATCGCCACCATCGTGGCCGCCGCTCTCGACTGCTTCCTCCGCGATCCGCAGGTCAGCATGTCCGCGGTGGCCGGTGCCGCCGGCGTCAGCCGGGTCACCCTGTACGCGCACTTCCCGTCCCGCGAAGCACTGCTCGACGCGGTCCTCGTGCACTCGGTCGAGCAGGCGGACGCCGTCCTCCAGGGCCGGCAGCTCGACGAGGGCCCGGCGGACGAGGCGTTCTCACGCCTCGTGCGGTCCAGCTGGCGCATCCTGGAACGGCACGCGTCCCTGCTGTCCGCCTCCGAGGGCCTCATCACTCCGGCGCGACGCCGCAAGCACCACGAGAAGGTCCTCGGGCGGGTGGAGCGGATCCTGGCGCGTGGCCAGGAAGAGGGAGTGTTCCGCTCCGACCTGCCCATGAACTGGCTGGTCACGACCTTCTACAGCCTGCTGCACGCGGCAGCGGCCGAGACCGGCGCCCGTCACCTCAAGGCCGCGGACGTCCCCGACCTCCTCGACCGGACGCTCTCCTCCATCCTGCGGCGGCTCCCGGAAGCCTGACGCCAGGAAGGGGGACGGCGAAGTTCCGGTACGCGGCGGCCACGGGCTCGTGGTCGACCCCGGGCAGGGGTCACGTCCTCTTCACGAGGTTCTGCACCGCACGGGATCCCCCGCCCGCCTCCGTCCCGCTCCCGGGGCCGGGCTCAGGAGCCCGACCGGGGGAACCGGGGCGGAGGCGGTGGTCGAGGGGGTGCGGGCTTCGGTTACGGCGCCATCTCGTACGTGCCGGACAGCGCCTCGACCCGCTCCCACACGCGGGCCGAGCGGGCCTCGTCGACGACCGGGCGGCGGACCGCGCCCAGCGACCAGAGCTGCTGCTGCTCGGTGGCGGAGTCCTTGCCGTGCAGTTCGACGGCGTGGGCGGAGAAGTCGCGTACGAGGACGGCGAACAGCTCGTCCAGGACGTCCTCGTCGAGGCCGGTCAGACGCGCCTGCTCCAGGATCAGCTGGCCGTGGACGACGAGGGCGAACAGCTGGCCGACGGCGAGGAGGAGGTCGAGGTCGCGGCTCTGCTCCTCGTCGGGCGCGGCGGTGGTGACGAACTCGCAAAGGGCGTCGGCCTGCTCCCGGAACCGGGCGACGTTGGCCAGGTGGGCGTACGCGTCGAAGGCGGGGCGCCAGTCGTGGAAGCGTACGGAGCCCAGGCCCCGGGCCGGTCCCTGCTGGAAGAGGAACGTGTCGTCGGCCGCGTCGAGGCGCGTGGGGACGGGCTCGTACTCGGCGGGGTTCAGCAGGTGGTTGCGCATGAACTTGAGGATCAGCGCGAGGTTGACGTGGACCGTGCCCTCCAGCTTGGGCAGACCGCGGATCTCGATCGCCGCCTGGGCGAAGTAGTTGTCCTTCTCGAAGCCCTTGGCCGCGATGACGTCCCACATCAGGTCGATGACCTTCTCGCCCTCCGTGGTCACCTTCATCTTGGTCATCGGGTTGAAGAGGAGGTAGCGGCGGTCGTCGGGGCCGGCGGAGCGGAAGTAGTCGACGGCGCGGTCGCTGAACAGCTTCATCCCGACGAGACGGACGTAGGCGTCGGTCAGCTCCCGGCGCACGTGCGGGAAGGCGGTGACGGGGCGGCCGTAGAGGATGCGGCCCCGCGCGTGGGTGACGGCCTCGTACATCGCGTGCTCGCAGATGCCGATGGAGGCGGTGCACAGGTTGAACTTGCCGACGTTGACGGTGTTCAGGGCGGCGTCGAAGGCGGCGCGGCCGGTGTGCAGCACGTCCTCCGGAGCTACCGGGTAGTCCTCCAGGCGGAACTCGCTGACGTACTTGGAGGAGTCGACGACGTTCTTGACGAGGTGGTACGCCGGGTGGCGGCTGTCGGCGGCGAAGAAGACGTACCCGTCCGGGCCCTCGACGTCGGTGCGGCGGCCGAAGACGGAGACGAGTCCGGCGGCGTTGCCGTTGCCGATGTAGTACTTGGAGCCGGTCGCGCGGAAGCCGCCCTGGCCGTCGGGCTCCAGCAGCATGTCGGTGGAGTAGATGTCGGCGCCGTGGGCCTTCTCGGACAGGCCGAAGGCGAACACCTCGCCCTGGGCGAGGAGTTCGGCGGCGCGGGCGCGGGCGGTGGCGTTGTCGCTCTGCCAGACCGGGCCGAGGCCGAGGACGGTGACCTGCCAGGCGTACCAGTAGTCGAGCCCGTAGAAGCCGAAGATCTCGTTGAGGGCGGCGATGCGTGCGGTGTCCCACCGCTTGTCGCCCTGATCGCCGGGCTGTCCCTCGGCGGCGGACGCGGGGGTGAGGAAGGTGGCGAAGAGCCCTTCCTTGGCGGAGAAGGCGAGGAAGTCCGCGAGCCAGGCGCGGGAGCGGTAGTCCTCGATCAGCTTGCGCTTGCCGCGCTCCTCGAACCAGTCGACGGTGGCGCGCAGCAGCCTGCGGGTCTCCGGGTCGAAGTGCGCCGGGTCGTAGGTGCGCGGGTTGAACAGCAGCGGGTCGGCCATGGGTGTCCGCCTTCCGGGAGGTGGGTGGTGAGGGTGATGAGGGGTGGCCGGCGGTTCAGCGAGCGGGAACGAGCCGGCGGAGGGTGGCGAGTACGTCCTCGAGCCATGCGAGCTGCATCCGCTCGTACGCGATGCCGCCGCGCAGCACGACGTGCTGGAGCTCCCGCCCCGCGTCGGGCGGCCCGGAGGCGCGCGGGGCCTTTGGGCCCGTGAAGTCGCGGCGCTCCCCCGCGAGATAGCGCGCGAGCCGGTCGGTGTGCGCCTCGTGGTACCGCTCCACCTCGCGGATCAGCGCGGCGGGGTCGTCGAAGGCCGCGCCACGGATCTTCACGGCGAGGTCGTGCCGGACGCTCTCGGGTTCGATCGGTTCGTGCAGCCACGCGGAGAGTGCGGTCCGCCCGAGGGCGGCGACGGAGTACTCCCTCTTGTCCGGGCGGCCCTGCTGCGGCACCTCCCGGACGTCGATCCAGCAGTCGCTCTCCATGCGCTTGAGCACGCGGTAGATCTGCTGGTGGGTGGCGGTCCAGAAGTAGCCGATGGACCGCTCGAACCGCCGGGCCAGCTCATAGCCGGAGCCCGGCTGCTCCAGCAGGGACACGAGGATCGCGTGTTCGAGCGCCATGCTCCGATCCTCTTATGCAACTCGTTGCATAGACAAGCGCGGCTGCCCCGGTGAGACGCGGCTCACCCGGCGGCGGCCGCGTCCCGGGCCGCCGCCCGCCGCCGGTGCCCGCCCTTGAACGACTTCGGCCGGCGAACCGTACCTTCCACGGCGGCCCCGCTCATGGGCCGGGTCCGCCGTACCACCGGGTTTCGTACGGAAGGACCTCCGGGTGTCGATCGAGTTGTCTCGTCAGCTGCCGCGTACCGACGCAGCAATCCCGTGGCAGGGCCACCGGCCGGCCGGAGCGGTGGCGCGGGTCCTGGTGTCCCGGGTGGGTACGGGACTCGCCGCCGTGCTGGTGACGGCGGCGCTGCTGCTGCCGGACCGGCTGGAGCGCCTCACGCCCGGCGCGTTCGCGCGCATACCGGTGGAGGCGATAGGCGGCGCGGCGCTGCTGCTGGTGCTGCGGCCGAGGGCCAGGCGGATCGTCGCGGCGCTCGCCGGGGTGGCCCTGGGACTGGTGACACTGCTGAACCTCCTCGACATGGGCTTCCACTCCGTGCTCGCCAGGCCCTTCGACCCCGTGCTCGACTGGATCCTGTTCGATGACGCCGAGGCGTTCCTCCGCGACTCCATCGGCCCGGCCGGAGCGACCGGTGCCGTGATCGGGGCCGGGGTCCTCGTCGTCGTCCTGCTCGCCCTGATGGCACTGGCGGTCGTCCGGCTGAGCCACGTCGTGGCCCGGCACAGTGCCGTGGCGACTCCCGCCGCACTGGTCACCGGGACCGTCTGGGTGGTCTGCGCGGCGCTCGGCGTGCAGGTCTCGGGGGCGGCGGTCGCCTCCCGCACGACGGCCGACGCCGTGCACGGCCGGGTGGAGCAGGTGCGTGCCGGTATGGCGGACAGGGAGGCGTTCGCCAAGGAGGCCGCGGTCGACGCCTTCCGCGACATGCCGGGCGACCGGCTGCTGACCGGGCTGCGCGGCAAGGACGTGCTGTTCGTCTTCATCGAGAGCTACGGCCGCAGCGCGGTCCAGGACCCGGAGATGGCGTCGCAGGTCGGCGCGGTACTCGCGGACGGGTCGCGCCGGCTGGGCGCCGCCGGGTTCTCCTCCCGGAGCGCCTTCCTCACCTCCCCCACGACGGGCGGCGGCAGCTGGCTGGCCCACTCCACCTTCGCCTCGGGGCTGTGGATCGACAACCAGCAGCGCTACCGCGACCTCACCTCCGGCGACCGCCTGACGCTCACCAGCGCCTTCCGGCGGGCGGGCGGCTGGCGGACGGTCGGCATCATGCCGGGCGTCACCAGGGCCTGGCCCGAGGGGCGGTTCTACGGCCTGGACCACGTGTACGACTCCAGGAACCTCGGTTACAAGGGCCCGAAGTTCAGCTGGACGCCCGTTCCCGACCAGTTCAGCCTGGCCGCCTTCGAGCGCCTGGAGCACGGCAGGGCGGGCCACGGCCCCCTGATGGCGGAGATCATCCTCACCTCCAGCCACAACCCCTGGGCGCCCGTGCCGACCATGCTCGGCTGGAACCAGCTCGGTGACGGATCGGTCTACGAGTCCGTCAAGAGGGCGGGCAAGGATCCCAAGGAAGTGTGGAAGGACCCCGCCCAGGTGCGCACCGAGTACCGGCGGGCGATCGAGTACTCGCTGAACAGCCTCTTCTCGTACGTGGAGACGTACGGCGACGACGACACCGTGGTCGTCTTCCTCGGCGACCACCAGCCCGTCCCGACCGTCACGCGGAACCGGCTCGGCCGGGACGTACCGGTGACGATCGTCGCCCGCGACCCCGCGGTGATGGAGCGGATATCGGGCTGGGGCTGGCAGAACGGGGTGAAGCCCGGCCCCGACGCCCCGGTCTGGCGGATGGACGCCTTCCGCGACCGTTTCCTCACCGCCTACGGCCCGCGGTGAGGAGGCCGCGGAACGGCATCGGCATCAGACGCTCTCGCGCGCGACTTCGCGGGCCACCGCGGCGCCGCCGCGCGGGACCCGGACGCGCCAGAGCCGGCGGATGTCACGGGCGAACGACCAGAGAAGCAGCGCCAGGGCCGTCACGACCGCCGCGTACGCCGCCGACTGCGGGAGTACCCCGGCGGCGGCCACGAGGAGGACGACGCCCTGCACCGCGGCCACCGTCTTGCGGGCCGTGCTCGGCGGCAGCGGCCCGTTCAGCCACGGCAGGACGCGGGCGGCGGCGACGAAGACGTACCGCATGGCGCCGATCGCCAGCACCCACGCACCCATGGACAGGGCCACGGCGATGCTCAGCACCAGGATGAGGAAGGCGTCGACCTCCATGTCGAACCGCGCCCCGAACGCCGACGCCGTCCCGGTGCGGCGGGCCACCTGGCCGTCGACCGCGTCCAGCACCAGCGCCAGCGAGGTGAGCGCGACCAGGACCACGACCGGTGGCCGGCTCACGAAGAGCTCCGCGACCAGCGCCGTGACGCCCCCGACGAGCGTGAGCCGGGCCAGGGTCACGGCATTGGCCGGGCCGAAGGGCCTGTGCCCGGGCCACGTCCGGTACAGGGCCCAGGTGAGCACCGCCCAGGTGGCGGCCGTGAAGACCAGACCCGCCAGCCGCCCCACGGGCCCCAGCCCCACCGCCGTTCCCAGCAAGTGCAGCAGACCGAACTGTGCGACCGCCCCCAGGACCGGTTCATGACGCAACGGACATGCTTCGGATATGTCGCTCACGGACACGGGTCATCCTCCGGACCTGTGACAAAGTCAATGGCCGCCACCTACCCTGCGCGGCCTCATCACCCTCACAACGTGCACGAACAGCCCAGCGTTCAACAGGAGAACCGCAATGAAGCGCACCGCGCGCGCCTTCTGGCTCCACTCCCCCGGACACGGCGAGATACGCGAGACGGCCCTGCCGGAACCGACCGCCGACGACGTCGTCGTACGCACCCTGTTCTCCGGCGTGAGCCGCGGCACGGAGGGCCTCGTCTTCCGCGGCGGCGTACCGGAGAGCCAGCACACGGCGATGCGGGCGCCGTTCCAGGAAGGCGACTTCCCCGGACCGGTCAAATACGGGTACCTCAATGTCGGTCTGGTGGAGGAGGGGCCGGGGGACCTGGTCGGCAGGACCGTCTTCTGCCTGTACCCGCACCAGACCCGGTACGTCGTTCCGGCCCGCGCCGTGACCCCCGTGCCGGACTCGGTGCCCGCCGCGCGGGCGGTGCTGGCCGGGACGGTGGAGACGGCGGTGAACGCCCTGTGGGACGCGGCGCCGCTGGTCGGCGACCGGATCGCGGTCGTCGGGGCAGGGATGATCGGCTGCTCGGTCGCCGCGCTGCTCGCCCGCTTCCCCGGGGTACGCGTCCAGTTGGTCGACGCCGATCCGGCCCGCGCCGCCGTCGCCGCCCTTCTCGGCGTGGACTTCGCGCTCCCCGAGGACGCCCTGGCCGGCTGCGACCTCGCCGTCCACGCGAGCGCCACGGAAGCGGGGCTCGTCCGCTCCCTGGAACTCCTCGCTCCGGAAGGGACGGTGCTGGAACTGAGCTGGTACGGGGACCGGCGCGTCAGCCTGCCGCTGGGCGAGGCGTTCCACTCCGGCCGGCTGGTCGTACGCGGCAGCCAGGTGGGCCGGGTGTCCGAGGCGCGGCGCTCCCGCCGGACCTTCGCCGACCGGCTGGCGCTCTCGCTCGACCTGCTCTCCGACCCGGTGTTCGACGCGCTGGTCACCGGTGAGTGCGCCTTCGGGGAACTGCCGTCGGTGCTGCGCGGGATCGCGGCCGGCGACGTGCCCGGACTGTGCCACCGCGTGCGGTACGACGCGGCGGACGACGGCCCGATGCCCGGCTGAACAAACGGCGTTTGCGGACCGTAGTACAACAGGGGCCGTAGATCGGCCGCATCAACGGACCGGGAGGTCACAGCCGTTGTTCAGTGTCACAGTCCGCGAGCACCTCATGATCGCCCACAGCTTCCGCGGGGAGGTGTTCGGGCCCGCGCAGCGTCTGCACGGGGCGACGTTCCTCGTGGACGCCACCTTCCGCCGTGCCGAGCTCGACGCCGACAACATCGTCGTCGACATCGGTCTCGCCACGAAGGAACTGGGCGCTGTCGTGGCCGAGTTCAACTACCGCAACCTCGACGAGGTGGCCGAGTTCAAGGGCGTCAACACGTCGACCGAGTTCCTGGCGAAGGTGGTGGCCGACCGCCTGGCCGACCGGGTGCACGCCGGGGCACTGGGCGAGGGCGCGCGGGGACTGACCGGCATCACGGTCACCCTGCACGAGTCGCACATCGCGTGGGCGACTTACGAGCGGGCTCTGTGAGCGACCACGCGGCCGGCCAGGCCGCTTCGCCGGAGCGCTCGGTGCGGGTGGTGATGCCCGGTGGCGTCGACGACCCGGCTGCGCCGAGCGGTGGCAATGTCTACGACCGCAGGGTGTGCCGGGACCTGCCCGCCGTCGGCTGGCAGGTCCACGAGCACCCGGTCGAAGGCTCCTGGCCACGGCCCTCCGCGGCCGAGCGCGCCGGTCTGGGCCGGCTGCTCGAGGAGTCGGCGGACGGCAGCCTGGTCCTCCTCGACGGGCTCGTCGCCTGCGCCGTACCCGAGGTGGTCGTCCCCGAGGCCGGCCGGCTGCGTCTGGCGGTGCTGGTGCACCTGCCGCTCGGTGACGAGACGGGGCTCGTCCCGGAGACGGCCGCGGTGCTGGACGCCGCCGAGCGCCGGACGCTGCGCGCGGTGTCGGCGGTCGTCGCCACCAGCGGGTGGGCGGCGGGCAGGCTCGTGGACCACCACGGGCTCGACCCCGGCCGGGTCCATGTCGCCGCGCCGGGGGCCGACATCGGGCCGCTGGCGCCGGGCAGCGCGACCGCCTCCGGCACCTCGCGGGACGTCTCCCGGGGCACCGGCGGCGACCCGCGGCTGCTGTGCGTGGCTTCGGTGACCCCGCGCAAGGGGCAGTACGAGCTGGTGGAGGCGCTGGCGACGGTCACCGACCTGCCGTGGAGCTGCGTCTTCGTGGGCGGGCTGGGCCAGGCCCCCGAGTACGTCGACCGGCTGCGGAAGCTGATCGAGCAGTGCGGTCTCGACGACCGCGTGCACCTCGCGGGTCCCCGCGGCGGACCGGAGCTCAACGCCAGTTACGCCGGCGCCGACCTGCTGGTGCTCGCCTCGCACGCCGAGACGTACGGCATGGCCGTGACGGAGGCGCTGGCGCGCGGGGTTCCCGTACTGGCGACAGCCGTCGGCGGGCTGCCGGAGGCGGTGGGGCGCGCGCCGGACGGCAGCGTGCCGGGTGCCCTCGTGCCGCCGGGCGATCCGGCGGCGCTCGCCGGGGCCCTGCGGCGGTGGCTGAGCGAGCCCGGCGAACGCCATCGCGCGAAGGTCGCCGCACGACGGCGGCGTACCGCGCTGGCCGGCTGGGAGACGACCACCCGGAGCCTGGCCAGGGCACTGGAGCAGCTCCGGCAGGAACCGCGGGAGGCCGTGTGAGTGTGACCGAGAGACCTCGTTACGCCCCGGAGTGGCTGGCGCTGCGGGAGGCCGCTGACGCGGCTGCCCGGGCGCGTGAACTCCTGGACCCGCTGCGGCAGTACCTGGAGGAGGGCCGGTCACGGCAGGCGGCCGTGCCGGTGATCCGGGACCTGGGCTGTGGGACGGGTTCCATGGGGCGGTGGCTCGCCCCGCAGCTGGGCGGTCCGCAGCACTGGGTGCTGCACGACCACGACGCCGGTCTGCTGCACCTGGCCGCCGAGCGGCTGCCGCGCACGGGTGGTGACGGCGGCCGGGTCACGGTCGCGACCAGGCAGGGGGACATCGGGCGGCTCACCGCGGCCGAGCTGTCCGGCACCGCTCTGGTGACGGCGTCGGCGCTGTTGGACGTGCTCACGCGTGAGGAGGTGGACCGGCTGGCCGCGGCCTGCGCGGGGGCCGGGTGCCCGGCGCTGCTGGCGCTGTCCGTGGTGGGGCGGGTCGAACTGGCCCCGTCCGATCCGCTGGACGGTGCGATCGGCGGTGCGTTCAACGACCACCAGCGCCGCCTCGACCAGGGCCGCCGGCTCCTGGGGCCCGACGCTGTCGGGGCGGCCCGGGAGATCTTCGCACGCCATGGCATGAGGGTGCTGGTGCGCTCCAGCCCGTGGCGCCTGGGGCCCGCCGAGTCCGCGCTGACGGCCGAGTGGCTGCGGGGCTGGGTCGGTGCGGCCCGCGAGCAGCGGCCGGATCTCGCGCCGCGTGCCACCGCGTACCTGAGGCGGCGGCTGGAGGCCTGCGAGGCGGGTGCGTTGCGGGTGGTGGTGCACCACAGCGACGTCCTGGCCCTGCCGGCGCACGCGGGTGGCGCGGGTGGCGCCGCGTGATCGCTCGCGCGGTGCGGGGCCGCCTCGGCATGGTGGCGGGGGCGGCCGTCCTCGGGGCGGTGGTGTGGTGTCACGGTGGCGGCGCTGTCCTGGACGGGCTGCGGGGCGTCCACGGCTCCACCCTCGTGGCCGCCCTGGGCCTGGGTGTGTTCACCACGGTGCTGAGCGCGTGGCGTTGGTGCCTGGTGGCGCGTGCTCTGGGCGTCCGGCTGCCGCTGGACCGTGCCGTCGCCGCCTACTACCGGTCCCTGTTCCTGAACGCGGCGCTGCCCGGCGGGGTCGTCGGCGACGTGCACCGCGCGGTGCGGCACGGGCGGAGCTCCGGTGATGTCGGCCTGGGCGTACGGGCGGTGGTCCTGGAACGGGTGGCGGGGCAGGTGGTCCTGGCCGGGGTCGGTGTGGTGCTGCTGTTCACGCACCGCTCGCCGGTCGCGGCCGAGGTGGACGAGGCCGCCACGGGGCTGCTTGCGGGCTCCGCCGTGGTCGTGTGCGCGCTGGCCGCGGCGGCCGTGAGACTCCGCCGCCGCAAGCCCACCGGGCCGGTCGGGGCCGTGCCCGCCGGGGCGCGCCTCGGGCCGTTGGCCCCGGCGGGCACGGCCGGAGCAGTGGCCGGCGTGCTGGTGTCGTCCGTGGCGGTGCTCGCGGGATATCTCGCCACGTTCCTCCTCGCCGCCCGCGCCGCCGGTTCGACGGCGCCGGCGGGCGAGTTGCTGCCGCTGATGGTGCTGGCGCTGCTGGCGATGGCCCTGCCGCTGAACGTCGGCGGGTGGGGGCCTCGGGAGGGTGTCACCGCCTGGTCCTTCGGTGCGGCGGGGCTCGGTGCGGCCCAGGGACTGACGGTGTCCGTGGTGTACGGGCTACTGTGCCTCGTCGCGAGCCTGCCCGGTGCCGGTGTGCTCCTGGTCCAGTGGTTCGCCGGGATGCGGCGGCGTGCGCAGGTCGAGTTCGAAGAGGGTGTCCTCGCCGAGGACGGTGCGCCGCGTCGGTGGGCGGAGCGCGTCGCGCATCAGGTCCGGGCCGGGGAAGGCGAGTCCGGGGACGCCGTCGCCGAGCAGGACCGGCGCCACGGTGACGTACAGCCGGTGCAGGGCGCCCTCCTGGAGGAAGCGCGACACGGTGACGCCGCCGCCCTCGACCAGTACGCGGCCCAGGCCGCGGCGTGCGAGCTCCCGCACCAGGTTGCGCGGGGCGAACGCCGCGCGGTCGGGCAGGGTCAGTACGTCGACGCCGTCCGGCCGGCGGGCGGGCGCCCCGTGCTCGTCGGCGGCGGCCACGACCCACAGGGTGGGCGCCTGACTGTCGGTGAACACCTGGTGCCGCAGTGGTACGCGGCCGTGCGGATCGAGGACGACGCGCACCGGGTGGTCCCCGGGACAGGCGCGCACGGTGAGCCGGGGGTCGTCCGCGACAGCGGTGCCGG
This sequence comes from Streptomyces sp. NPDC000229, assembly GCF_040300825.1. Taxonomy (NCBI): domain Bacteria; kingdom Bacillati; phylum Actinomycetota; class Actinomycetes; order Kitasatosporales; family Streptomycetaceae; genus Streptomyces; species Streptomyces sp. NPDC000229. The sequence goes on along the minus strand of NZ_JBEPEL010000006.1, from coordinate 85,235 downwards.
CCCCGACGACCACCGCGTCGGCGAGGGCACGCAGCCGGTGCAGATGCTCGCGGTCCTCCTCTCCGGTGACGTAGTCGGCGTCGCCGGTACGGCTGGCGATGAACCCGTCCAGGCTCTGGCCCAGTTGCGCGAAGGTGACGTGCGGGCCGGCCAGGCACAGCGGCAGGTAGCGGTCGGCCAGGTCGTCCGCCTCGGGGGAGCCGTCCCGCCACCGCATCCGGCCGTCCGTACCGCGTACCAGACCGGCGGCTTCGGCGTCCGCCAGTGACCGGATGCGGCGCAGCCGCTCCCAGGCTCCGACCGCGTCGACGGAGTGGACGCGGGTCACCGTACGCCCTGCCGGGTGGCGGGAGCCAGAAGTGAGAGGTACTCACCGAAGGAATCGACCAGAGCGGCCAGCAATTCCCTCCCCTTCTCGGCGGACGCCCTGGAGGGGCGTCCGATCACGCCGGATTGCGTATAGGCGCGCATACCGAGGGAGAGCAAATGCTTCCGGTCGTCGGCGACCCAGTCCGAGGTCGCATAACCGGGCCGGACCAGTTCCGGGTGGTCATGCAGCAGAATGGATGTCTCCACCTCCCCCGCATGCATATCGCTGTGCGGCGGTGTCAGCACTCCGGCCCTTTCCCTGGCCGCGTCCCAATCGGCAGGGCCGGGAAACAGAGCCATTCGCGTGCCGGTACCGGCGGACTCCTGCACCACATTGCGCAGCACATAGTTTCCGCCGTGCCCATTGATCAGGACAAGGTTTTCGATGCCGGACCGGCGGAGCGACTCGGCGATGTCCCGTACGACGGCATAAAGGGTCACGGCGGAAATACTGACGGTGCCCGGCCAGTCGGCGTGCTCCTGCGAGCAGGAGATCGTCACTGGTGGGAGCAGGTGCACGGGGTGCACGGCGGCGATCTCACGCGCGATCGCGCAGGCTATGACGGTGTCGGTCATCAAGGGCAGAAACGGGCCATGCTGCTCGAAACTCCCTATGGGAAGGACCGCGACATCGGCGCGACCGTCCCCCACATCCCCTGTTGTCGTCTCCAGCGGCAGCATACCCAATGCCGGCATCCGCGGTTGCGGCATGTTCATCGTCCCCGCCCCTTTTCAGTCGTCAGTTTCCCGCCCACTGCGGGAGGTTACCCGATACGATCGGGCCATGATAGATACCGATGACGTGCTCCGTGACACCACTCGCCGAACGGGCGTCGAGCATGTGGTGAATGTGCAGTTGTCCACCGAGTTCGGCGATTTCCGTGCCGCCGGCTATCTGGACCACGACCGGGGCCAGGAACAAATAGCGTTGGTCCACGGTGATATCGAGGGCGACGACGTCCTCACCCGCCTCCATTCCGAATGCCTCACCGGGGATGCCTTCCGGTCCCGGCACTGCGAGTGCGGAGAGCAGCTCTCGGCAGCGCTGCACGCCATCGCGACCGAGGGCCGGGGCGTTCTCGTCTACCTCCTGGGCCACGAGGGCCGCGGCATCGGTCTGCTGGCGAAGCTGCGCGCGATGCAACTCCAGTCGGAGGGCCTGGACACGGTCGAGGCGAATCTCGCGCTGGGCTTCCCGGACGACGCCCGCGACTACGGGGCTGCGGCGGGGATCCTGCGCGACCTCGGGGTGCGCTCCGTACGGCTGCTGTCCAACAACCCGCGCAAGCATGACGCCTTGCGGCGACACGGCATCACCATCAGCGACCAGGTGCCACTGCTGATACCGCCGCGCGAAGAGAACCTCTTCTACCAGTGGACCAAGCGGGAGCGCCTCGGCCACCACCTCCCCCACCTGGGCCTGGAGCGCACGGCCGACCCCTGCTGAACGGTGGAATGAGACAAGCTCGCTCGCGCTGCGTATTGCCTGACGACGAATGCAACACCGCGGTCCCGGTCACCCCGGATCGCACGGAAGGCATGTACCCCGCCGAGGAGCACCGCCGTGCACGTTGATGACGCTGACGACAGCGAACCCCTGCGACCTCCGGGTGCGGAACCCGGCTCCGCTCGGTCGATCATGGAGTCGTTCCAGCGGGTGCTGGCCGACCTGGACGCCGCACGCGCCGAACTCCGCGGCACCGGCCCGCTCACCGGCCACCCACCGCACGTAACGGTGGAGCCGTTGTGGGCGCGCGACACAACGCACCCGGACGTCGCCCCGCCGCCCGAGCCGCCGCGTACCACCCCGTGGCGGGACCCCGCCCCGTGGCAGGACACTCCCACCGGACGACATACCGCCACGGGCCCGGCCACCGCCACGGGTCCCGGCCCGGACAGGGGTCCCAGCCCGGGCGCGGGGCCGAGCACCGGCACGGGTGGGAGCACCGAATACGCAGGCCCGGGCGCAACGACGCCGTGGCCGGATGAAGAAGCTCCTCAGGCGCCACCGCCCACCGCCTCCTCGTGGCGGGATCCCCGGAGCGGCAGGCGGCCACGCCTCGTCGTCAGGCGGGGACGCCTGGCGGGAGTGTGCGGGGTCGGCGCGGTCGGCGGTCTGCTCGTGATGTCCTCGATGCTGGCCAACGGCAACCTCGCGCCCGGCGGTTCCGCCCCCTCCCGACAGCCGGTCCGGCCGCCGTACCAGGACGTCGACGGCTCACAGGACGACGCCGGCCTGGAAGGGCGCGAGGCTCCGAGGCGGACGTACCGGATCCCGCAACTCCACCCGGGCGGCGGGCCGACAGGGCACTACGACATCGAGGTCCAGGCCGTCGCTGCCCGGTTCCAGGATCCGCCGGCCCGGCCCCGATGACGCCCACGCCGAACACAACGGCCGCTGCGCACGTACTGGTCCAGCAAGCAAGCCGGAACGGACGCGAGACTGATGAAGGACGGACGAGATGACCGTAACCTCAACCACCGGAAGCGGACGCACGTGGCGGGGCAGGAGCGTCGCCCTGCTCGCCTGCGGTGCGCTGGCCGCCGGGGGGCTGGCGGCCGCCGGCGCGGGTGTGCTCCAGCCGGAGACGGCGAATGCCTCCAGCCACCGGGAGGCCCCCCTGATATCCGGGCAGCCACAGTTCGACACCACTGATGTGTACGCCTTCGTCAGCCCCGACCATCCCGACACGACGACCCTGGTGGCCAACTGGCTGCCGTTCCAGGAGCCGGCGGGCGGCCCCAACTTCTACACGTTCGCCACCGACGCCCGCTACGACATCCATATCGACAGCGACGGGGACGCCCAGGACGACCTGGTGTACCGGTTCACCTTCGCCGACCACCGCAAGAACGAGAACACCTTCCTCTACAACACCGGTGCCGTGGAGAGCCTGGACGACCCGGACCTCAACTTCACGCAGACGTACGACATCGAGCTGCTGCGCCTCGAGCACGGGAAGGTCGCCTCGCACCACGAGTTGGCGAAGGACCTGCCGGTCGCACCGTCGAACGTCGGCAAGGCGTCGATGCCCGACTACCAGAAGCTGCGCGACCAGGCGGTGCGGAAGGTCCCCGGCGGGCTCAAGGCGTTCGCCGGCCAGGCCGACGACCCGTTCTTCCTCGACCTGCGGGTCTTCGACCTCCTGTACGGCGGTGATCTGTCGGAGGTCGGGAACGACACGCTCAAGGGCTACAACGTCAACACCATCGCCCTCCAGGTGCCGAGTTCGTACCTCCGGGAGTCCGAGAAGCAGCCGGTCGTCGGTGTCTACGCGACGACCGAGCGCCAGAACGCCGAGGGCGACTGGACGCGTGTGTCACGGCTCGGCATGCCGCTGGTCAACGAGGTCGTCAACCCGGTGAAGGACAAGGACAAGTTCAACGCCTCCTCGCCCGAGAACGACGGGGACTTCCTGAAGAACGTCACCGAACCCGAGCTGCCGAAGCTCATCGAGGGCATCTACAAGATCAAGGCCCCGGCGGAGCCGCGCAACGACCTCGTCTCGGTGTTCCTGACCGGGGTCAAGGACCTCAACGAGCAGCCGGGCGGCAAGCCCTCGGAGATGCTGCGCCTCAACACCTCCATCAAGCCGGTGGCCGAGCCCAAGCGGCTGGGGGTGCTGGACGGCGACAACGCGGGCTTCCCCAACGGGCGGCGGCTGACGGACGACGTGCTGGACATCGCGCTCCAGGTCGTCGAGGGCGAACTCGTCGGCGCGAAGAACGACTTGGGTGACGCCGTCGATGCCAACGACAAGGAGTTCGGCCGCACCTTCCCGTACGTCGCGCTGCCCACGGCCGGTTCCGACACCAAGGCGGCGGAGGCGGCCACCAAGGCGGACGCCACGGGGCTGACGGGTGGGGTCTCCTCGCTCACCTCGTCGTGGGACGACAACACGGTGATGCTCGTCTCGGCCGCGTCGGGTGCCGTGTGCGTCCTGCTCGTCGGCGTCGGCAGGGCGATGTGGTCACGCTCCCGCCGTCAGGCCGAACGCGGCTCCTGGCTCGGCTGACACCGACGGCCCCCCCATGACGGCCCGGCAGCGTTCCTTCCCCCCACGGCGCTGCCGGGCCACCCCATCCAGAAGACCCAGGAAGGCACAACGGATGCTCGCAAGGAAGCCGCAGTTCGCCCGATGGGACGGGCGGCCGGGGCGGTGGCGGATCGCGGTGGTCGTGGCGGTGGCCCTCGGGCTCACCGCCGGCTCGGTGGCGTCCGGCGCCGACGGCGGCACCGCCCCACGGCAGACGGCGCCCGCGCTCGCGGCGGTCGTGCCCGTGGAGCGTCTGGCGGCCGGCGACCTGGCACAGGGCATCGCGACCCTGCAGCAGCACCTCAAGGACCAGCCCCGCGACGCCACCGGGTGGGCGACGCTGGGCGCGGCGTACGTCGAACAGGCCCGGACCAGCGGCGATCCGGCCCGCTACCCCCAGGCGGAGAAGGCGTTCGGGCGTTCGCTGGAGCTGCGCCCCGCCGACGGGAACGACGCGGCTCTCGCCGGGCAGGCCGCGCTGGCGGCGGCACGCCACGACTTCGACGCGGCGCTCAGCCGGGCGGACCGGGCCCTGCGGGTGAACCCGTACAGCGAGCGTGCCCTGTCCACCCGGGTCGACGCCCTCGTCGAACTCGGCCGCTACGACGAGGCCCTGAGCGCGGTGCGGCTCGCCGACCGCCGACGCCCCGGCATCCCGGTCTTCACGCGGTACGCGTACGTCCTGGAGCTGCGCGGTGACGTCCGCGGCGCGCGCCGGGTGCTGCTGCGGGCCCAGGACTCCGCGTTCACCACCGCCGATGTGGCGTACGTCGCCACCACACTGGGCCAACTGGAATGGAACCAAGGCAGGTTCAGCCAGTCCCTGGCACATTTCGCGACCGCGCTGCGTGCGGAGCCCGGTCATGTGCCGGCCCTGGAGGGGCGAGGACGTGCGTACGCCGCTGCGGGCGACATGAAACGCGCGGTGAGTGATCTCGAAGAGGTGGTACGGCGCCATCCGTCGCCGGGCCGGCTCGCCACACTCGGTGAGTTGTACGAGGCGCTCGGCCGGCGCGACCGGGCGAGGGAGCAGTACGCACTCGTCCGGACGTGGACCCGGCTGGCCCGGGCGAACGGCGTCGCCACCGACCTGGAGTCCGCCCTGATCGAAGCCGACCACGGTGACGCGGCCGGGGCGTTGACGGCGGCGCGTGCCGAATGGACCCGGCGCCACAGCGTCCACACCGCGGACGCCCTCGCCTGGGCGCTGCACAAGAACGGCAGGCACGCGGAGGCGCTGACGTACGCGAAGAAGGCCGCGGCCTTCTCCCCCGGCTGTCGCAACGCCTCGTTCCTCTTCCACCGCGGCATGATCGAGCACGCCCTCGGCGACGATGCCGCCGCTCGCCGCGATCTGCGGGCCGCGCTCGATCTGAACCCCGGCTTCTCGGCCACCGGTGCCCGTGAGGCGAAGGCCGCCCTGTCCGGACGGCTGGGGGCGTCATGAGCCGCCGCACGGCCGCGGGGGCTCTCGCCGCGCTGGTGACGGGAGCGGCCCTCGCGCTGCTCCCCGCGCAGGCGGCGCACGCGCACCCCTTGGGCAATTTCACCGTCAGCCAGTACGACGGTCTCGTCGTCTCTCCGGGGAAACTGACGGTGGACCATGTGGAGGATCTGGCGGAGATCCCGGCCTCCCAGGAACGCGGGCGTATCGACGCGGACGGGGACGACCGGCTGGCGCCGGGTGAGCTGTCGGCGTGGGCCCGGGCGCGGTGTGACACGGCGGCGAAGGACGCCCGGCTCGTGGTCGGCGGCGGGAGCGCGGGTGGGATGACGGCGGGGAGCGCGAAGGCCGAAGTGCGGCCGGGTCAGGCGGGGTTGGAGACCCTGCGTGTGACGTGCGCGCTGACGGTGCCGCTGCCGAGTGAGGAGGGCGTACGCCTCGGCTACCGACCGGCGGCCGTGGCGGCCGGGCCGGGGTGGCGGGAGATCACCGCGCGGGGCGACCGGATGACGCTCTCCGAGGCGGACGTGCCCGGCGACTCGGTGTCCCGGCGGCTCACCTCCTACCCCGACGATCTGCTCTCCTCACCGCCCGACTCCCGGACGGCCGCCTTCGTCGTGCGTTCCGGCGGGCCGGCACTGGCCGGGCCGGAGAGGGCCACGGAGGGCTCCCCGGCGTCGGGCGTACTGCCGAGGGGCGCGGACCGCTGGGCGGAGGCGCTGACCGGCCTGGTGGCCCGGCACGAACTCACCGCGGGCTTCGCGGTGCTGGCGCTCGGCGCGTCCCTGCTGCTGGGCTCCCTGCACGCGCTGGCCCCGGGCCACGGCAAGACCATGATGGCCGCCGCCGCGGCGGCGGGAGGGCGCAGTTCCCTTCGCGACATGCTGACGCTCGGGGCCTCGGTGACCCTCACCCACACCCTGGGCGTCTTCGCCCTGGGGGCCCTGATCACCGCGGGGTCGGCGGCGGCACCCTCGGTGGTGTCCTGGCTGGGCATCGCGAGCGGCACCCTGGTGGCGGTGGCGGGCGGGCTGCTGCTCCGCAGGGCATGGCGCCGACGCCATCACGCCCACGGGCACGGACACGACCACGGGCACAGCCACGGCCACGGGCACGGGCACTCGCCCGGCCACGACCACGACCACGACCACGACCACGGACATGCGCACCACCATCACGGACATGCCCACTCCCACCTGCCTCCCGCTCCCGGCCTGCGCGGTGTGGTGCTCATGGGCCTGGCCGGGGGGCTGGTGCCGAGTCCGTCCGCCGTCGTCGTGCTGATCGGGGCGGCCGCCCTCGGTCAGGCGTGGTTCGGGTTCCTGCTGGTCCTGGCGTACGGAGCCGGAGTGGCGCTCACCCTCGCGGCGGCCGGGTTCGCCGTGGTGCGGTTGCGGGAGACGACGAGGCGGAGGCTGGTGCGGCGGCCGCGGGGCCGGGTCGTGTCGCTGGCGCACCGGATGGCGCCGCTCGGCACGGCCGCGGTCGTCCTGGCGCTGGGGTGCGGACTGGTGCTCAGGGGGGCGGCTACGGCGCTGGCGTGATGACGGGCAGCGCCTGTTCGGTCCAGATGGTCTTGCCCTCGCGGGTGTAGCGGGTCCCCCACCGCTCGGTCAGCTGGGCCACCAGGAAGAGCCCGCGGCCGCCCTCGTCGGTGCTGCGGGCGCGGCGGAGGTGTGGCGAGGTGTTGCTGGTGTCCGACACCTCGCAGATGAGGTGGCGGTCCCGGATGAGCCGCAGGGTGATCGGCCCGCCGCCGTACCGGAAGGCATTGGTGACCAGCTCGCTGACGACCAGTTCGGTGGTGAAGAGCATGTCCTCCAGCCCCCACTCGGCCAGCCGGGACGCCGCCAGGGTCCGGGCGCGGGCGGCGGCGGTCGCCTCCACGGGCAGTTCCCAGGTGGCCACCTTCTCCTCCGCCAGGACGCGGGTACGGGCGACGAGCAGGGCGACGTCGTCGGTGGGGTGGTCGTACAGCAGCGCGTCGCGCACCGCCCCGCAGGTCTCCTCGAGCGTGCCGGCCGGGCCGGTCAGCGCCACGCACAGATCGGCCACGCGCTCGTCGACGTCCCGCTCGTCGGCGCCCCGGTCGCCGGCCTGGACGAGGCCGTCGGTGTAGAGGGCGAGGAGGCTGCCTTCGGCGAGGTGCAGTTCGACGGACTCGTACGGCAGGCCGCCCAGCCCCAGGGGCGGACCGGCGGGGAGGTCGAGGAGGCCCGCCCGTCCGTCGGGGGCGAGGACCACGGGTGGCGGGTGACCGGCGCGGGCGAAGGCGCAGTGGCGGGACACCGGGTCGTACACCGCGTACAGGCAGGTGGCGCCGACGACCTGGCGGGAGAGGTCGTCGCTCGGCTCCTGTTCGGCGGCCAGGCGGTCCACCAGGTCGTCGAGGTGGGAGAGCACCTCGTCGGGGGTGAGGTCGAGGTTGGCGAGGGTGTGGACGGCGGTACGCAGTCGGCCCATGGTGGCCGCGGCGTGGATGCCGTGGCCCACCACGTCGCCGACGACCAGGGCGACGCGGAGGCCGGAGAGCGGGATGACGTCGAACCAGTCGCCGCCCACGCCGGCCGTGGCGTCGGCCGGCAGGTAGAGGTGGGCGACGTCGACCGCCGGGTGCCGGGGCACCACGTGCGGGAGGAGGCTGTGCTGAAGGGTGAGCGCCGCTTCGTGCTGCTGGGTGTAGCGGCGTGCGTTGTCGATGCAGACGGCGGCGCGGGAGGCGAACTCCTCGGCGAGGGTGACGTCGTCCTCCTCGAACGGTTCGAGTCGCCGGGACCGCCACAGGCTGAGCAGGCCGAGTACGAGGCCCCGGGCGACCAGCGGCACGACCAGCAGCGAGTGGACGCCCGGGCCGAGGGCGTGCCGGGCCGGCTCCGGTTCCATGGACAACCACGCGGCAGGGTCCTGCTGCCCGGTGTCGAGGATCGGTTTGCGCTCGGCGAGGCAGCGGGCCTGGACCGTGCCCGGTGGGACGTCCATCGTGCGACCCACCGGGTGCATCAGCTCGGCCGCGTCGGGCGGGACGGTGCGGACCGCCGCCCGGCGCAGGGGTCCGGCCATGTCCTGGAGGGGCTCCTCGCCTCGGGTCACCGGTTCCAGCAGGTCCACGGACACCCGGTCGGCGAGGCCGGGGACGGCCACCTCGGCGAGTTCCCGCGCCGTCTCGGTGACGTCCAGCGTGGTGCCGATACGGGCGCTGGCCTCGTTGAGCAGGGCGAGCCGACGGCGGGCGCGGAAGCGGTCCGTCACGTCCTCGACGGTCTGCGTCACCCCGAGGATCCGCCCGGAGGGGTCCTGGAGCCGGAACGCCGACACCGAGACGACCAGCTCGCGTTCGGGGTCCCGCCGCAGTACGCAGGGCTGCTCGGTGAAGATCGAGGACCGGCCGGTGTCCAGCACCTCCCGCAGTTGGCGCTCCCCCGTGTCGGTGTCGCGCTGGATCAGGAAGTCGCTGAGGCGCAGTCCGCGGTGCCGCTCGACCGGCATGCCGCTGAACTTCGCGATCGCCCGGTTCACCCGGAGGATGGTCAGGTCGGGGGCGTGGACGGACAGGCCGATCGGTGAGCGGCTGAACAGTCCGTCCAGGACCGACCGGTCCGTCTCCCACTGGATCACTTCCTCCGCGGGGGCGCCGACGAGGAACCACTCGCGGTGGGCGCCGTCCCTGACGATGGAGCGCGCCCGGCACCCGATCTCGACCCGCCGGCCGTCGCGGTGCCGGACGGGGACGACCCCGAACCAGCCCTGGCCGTCCACGCAGGCGGCGACGGCGTCCAGGACGACGTCCTCGTCCCGGGGGTCGACCAGGAAGGCGGCCGCCTGCCGCCCCAGTGCCTCCCCGGCCGCGTACCCGAGCAGCGCCTCGGCCCGTTCGCTCCAGCCGACGACCGTGCCGCGGTCGTCCAGCACCGCCGAGGCCGAGCGCCGCACGGCGAACGGGTCTTCGGGCCCCTCACTGAACGTCGTGACCGGTGTGTCCATCACTACCACTCTTGCACCTTACGTTGCGGAATGTGCAGGTGATGGTGGTCGGCACGGTTCATCGGCCAATCCGTGGGGCGCAGCGCCCTGGCCAGGAGCACCGCCACGTCGTCCTGCGACGCCGAGGGCAGCAGCCGGCCGAGGATGCGGTCGCAGATCTCGTCCAGCGGGCGGTCGAGGTGGAACAGCGACCGGGCGAGCTGCTCCATGCCCTGGTCGAGGTCCCGGTCGCGAGCCTCGATGAGGCCGTCGGTGTAGAGCACGAGCAGACTGCCGGGGCCCAGCGGCACGCGCTCGGTCCGGAAGTCCCGTACACCCGTGCCCAGGGGCGTACCGGGGGGACCGTCGAGGAAGGAGATGGTCCCCCGGTCGTCGGCCACGGCCGGGGGCGGATGGCCCGCGCGGGCGATCACACAGTCCCCGGTGGCCGGGTCGTGGATGGCGTAGACGCAGGTCGCCATCTCGTTCTCGCCGAGGTCGGCCACGGCGGCGTCCAGGGAGACCAGCATCCGGGCCGGTGGGACGTCGTGGCGTGCCAGTGTGCGTACCGCGGTGCGCAGTTGCCCCATGACGGCCGCCGCGTGGATCCCGTGCCCCATGACGTCCCCGATGACAAGCCCGGTTCTGCCGCGCGGCAGGGCGATGGCGTCGAACCAGTCCCCGCCGACCTGGTGGTCGCTGGTGGGGAGGTAGCGTCCGGTGAGTTCCAGGCCGGTGACGTCCGGCAGGGCGTTGTCGGTCAGGCTGCGCTGGAGGGTGAGGGCGGCCTCTCGCTGCCCGGTGTACATGAGCGCGTTGTCGATGTTGAGCGCCGCTCGGGCGACCAGTTCGTCGATCAGTACGCAGTCCTGTTCGTCGAACGGTTCACGGCTGCGCGTACGCGTCACGACCACGGCGCCGAGCACCTTGCCGCGGGCGACCAGGGGGACCAGGCGCGCGGAGCCGAGGCGGGTGCTGAGGTAGGTGCGCAGTCGCCCGGCGCGCGGATCGCTGACCAGCGCGGGGATGTCGGTCTGGTAGAGGTTGAGGGGGCGCCCGTCGGCGATGACCCGCTCGTACACCGAGCCGAGCGGGAGCTGGTAGGTCAGGCCGACGGCCAGCTCCTCGGCGGGCGCGGAGGGGTCGGTGAACGCGATCGCCACACGGCGCACCACACCCCGCGTCGACGCGGTGGCCTCGTCGGGGTCGAGGACCTTTTCGCGCAGGTGCACGTCGGCGGAGTCGGCCAGCCGGGGCACGAGCAGCTGCACCACCTCTTCGGCGGTCTGCCGCAGGTCCAGGGTGGTGCCGATCCGGGTGCCGGCCTCGGCGAGCAGGGCGAAACGCCGGCGCGCCCGCTCGGCCTCCACCTGCGCCTGCTGCCCGTCGGTGATGTCGATCAGGGAAGCGACCAGACCGAGGCGCCGGCCGGCGTTGTCGAGCAGCGGCGCGTAGGAGCAGGACCAGGTCCGTTCCTGTCCGGGGTCGGCCGGGGTGCGGCCGGTGCGGCGGACGTCGACCACCGCCTCGCCGTGCTCCAGGACCTGTCGCATCACCGTCTCCAGGGCCGCGGCGTTGATCCCGGGGGCGACTTCGGCGAGGCGTTTGCCGAGGTGGTCGTGGGCGGGGACGCCGTTCATCCGGGCGAGCGCCTCATTGACCCGGAGGAAACGCAGGTCGGGGCCGAGCAGGGCGAGGCCGATGGGTGACTGGCTGAACAGCCCTTCCAGGGCGGCGAGCGAATCGCGCATGTGCAGGACGGCGGAGGTCTGCACGGCGATGGCCAGGACGCCCGTACGGCCCTGCCGGTCGGCGGCCGGGCAGATCCACATCTCCATCTGCACGAAGTGCCCGTCGCGGTGCCTGACCGGGAGAGTGGCGACCACGGCCTCGCCCGAGAGGACCCGCCGGGCGAGCTGCTCGGCCAGCTCCCAGTTGGTCTCGGGGACCAGCGCCTGCTTGGCGTGCCTGCCGAGGATCTCCTCCGGTGTGTGGCCCAGCACGTCCTGGGCGGCGAGCGACCACTCGACGAGGCGGCCGTCCGCGTCGGCCCTCCACAGCGCGATCGGGAGCAGGTCGCGGAGCACTCCGGCGTATCCCACCGCGGTCAGGGGCTGATCCGGTGCACCACTGGTCGACTCGTGCGTGTCCAACGCGATGACCTCACCGCCGGGGCGGAACGCCGGCTCATGGACTCAAACACTGAGAAATCATCTTATCCGAGGCATTAATGGCCGCGCGCCGCGGCGGGGTGCCGTACCAGGTGAAGCGCGGTGGCGGCGACGAGGAGGGTCACACAGGCGGTGAACGTCAGCCCGGCGCGCTCCAGGCCCAGCCACATCGTCAGGGCGCCCACGCCGACGACCGGCAGGGAGATCCCCGTGTAGGCGACGACGAAGAACGAGGAGACGGTGGCCGCCCGGTGCGCGGGAGGCGCCGCGTCACCGACGGCGGTCAGCGCGGCACGGAAGGCGAGGCCCTGGCCCAGCCCGCCGCAGACCGCGCCGGCCACCAGCAGCGGCAACGCCTCGGCCCAGAGGGACGCGCCGACGAGGAGGAGCCCGGCCACCAGCACCAGGCAGCCGAGCGGCAGAGCGGTCCGCACGGCCAGCCGGCCCGTCAGCGACTGGCCCACGGTCGAGGCGAGGAAGACCGAGAAGACCACGAGCCCCGAGACGGCCAGGTTGCCGATCCCGAGGGTGTGGGAGACGAAGCTCGGCGCCACGGCGGTGAACAGCCCGAGGAGCGAGAACCCGGCGAAGGCGGCGAGGGACGAGGGCGCGAAGACGCCACGCACCTGTGCGGGTACGTACAGTCCCTGAGGTCTCGGCCGGGCCTTCGGCCGCGGGTACGGGACGGTCTCCGGCAGCAGCAGGACGACGACGCAGGCGACGGCCACCAGCGCGAGGTGGGCCAGGAACGGCAGGGACAACGGCAGCGGGGCGTACTCGGCGAGCAGCCCCGACAGCAGGGGGCCGCAGCCCAGGCCGCCCATGTTCGCCGCTGTCGCGACGAAGCCCGCGCGGGACTTGTCCTCCGGCGCCGCCAGCTCCAGCACGGTGACCGTGCCCGCCCCGCTCAGCAGCCCGGCCGAGAAACCCGACAGCACCCGGCCGGCGAAAAGGGCGGGCAGGCCGCCTTCGAGGAGGAAGCACACCGCGCTCGCCGCGGCGAAGCCCAGGGCGCACAGCAGCACCGGGCGCCGCCCCGCCCGGTCGGAGTGGTTTCCCACCAGCAGGAGGGTGAGGATGACACCCACGGCGTAGCTGGCGAAGACGACCGTCACCATCAGCTCGAAGAACCCCAGCTCCTGGCGGTACAGCCCGTAGAGCGGGGTGGGGAGCGTCGTACCCGCCATGCCGATGGCGAACACCGTCCCCGCCGCCAGGTAGCCCCGGCGGCTCTCGCGGCGGGGGCGGCTGCGCCGGGGGTCGGGGGGTGTGCGGGTCATAGCGAGCACACTATGGAAAAGGCCGATCATTCTCGCAGGCCATCACACACGAAACGCCACGATGGGCTCGGAGGACGGCCAGTGGGAGAGCACACGGTCAAGGAAGGCACCTTCCGCCATCGCGGGGCCGAACTGTTCTACGAGGACGTCGGCCGGGGCCCTCTCGCGGTGTACGCGCACGGCGGTTTCACCGGCCGGGCCGCGGAGGACCGGATGGGCCTGTTCGACTGGGCGCCGGTCGTGGACGCGGGGCGGCGACTGGTCCGGTACGACGTCCGCGGCCACGGCCGGTCCACGGGCGACCCGGTGGACGGCGACTACACCTATCCCTCCCTCGCGGACGACCTGCTGGCCCTGCTGGACCACCTGGACGCCGGCGGGCCGGTCGACGCCATGGGCGCGTCCATGGGGTGCGGGACGGTGCTGCATGCCGCCGTCCGGGCACCGGAACACTTCTCCCGGCTGGTCCTCCTCCTCCCGCCCACCGCCTGGACGACGCGGGAGGCGTACGCGCGGCACAACCGGGAATCCGCGGACACGATCGAGCGGGAAGGGGCGGACGCCTGGCGCGCCGCCCGGACGCGCCGGCCCCGCCCCGCGGTCGTGGCCGATGTCCCCGACGTCCCGCCGACACCCGACGGGCGGGTGCTGCCGTCCGTCCTGCGGGGCCTGGCGCGGTCCGATCTGCCTCCCCCGGAGGCGCTCACCCGGCTGCGGCTGCCGAGCCTGGTCCTGGCCTGGGCGGACGACCCCGGCCACCCGCTGTCCACCGCGGAAACGGCGGCTCGGCTGTTGCACGCGGACCTTCATGTGTCCCGGAGCCGTGCGGACGTCCGGACCTGGGGAGAACGCATCGCGGAGTACCTTTCCGGTTCCCGGCCCTGACCGAGCGCCACCCCGGGAAGACCCGGCGGCCGTACCCTGCTCGCGGCACGACACCCCGTACGGCTCGCGCGCGATCCCCCGCAGAGGCGAGTGGATCCGGTCGGGCCGTGAAGTCCACCGCCCCGCCCCGCCTGCGCCGCCCTCCCTGGGCCATGGCTGGTCAGTCCGCCTGGTGGCCGGGTCCCTGGTCCCGGCGGGGCCTCGTCGCCGGACGGCGCGGGGCCGCGAACCCGATGGGCCCAACACCGCGTGCCGCGGATGGCGCACGACCTTACGGTCGTAGTCACTCAGCCGACGGAGCAGAAGGAACCTGATGCATTGTCACCGGATCAGCGGCAGCGGGAACATCATCGGCAGGCTCGTCACGACGGCGCTGTGCGCATCGGCCCTCCTGATGCTCGGCGCTCCCGCCTCCGAGGCCGCCGCGCCCCGTCCTGGCGGACGTGTGGACTGGGACGCCATCGCCAAGTGCGAGTCCAACGGCGACTGGGACGCCAATACGGGCAACGGGCATTACGGCGGGCTGCAGTTCAAGCAGTCCAGCTGGGTGGCCGCGGGCGGCCTGAAGTACGCGCCGCGCGCCGACCTGGCCACCAAGGCCGAGCAGATCGCCACGGCCCGGAGGCTCGCCGCGATGCAGGGCATGGGCGCCTGGGCATGCGCCCGGCGCTGAGCAGCACCGGAGCGCACACCTCGGCGTATCCGCTCAGAACGCGCCGTAGTTGACCTGCCACGTCGGCAGGCCCATGCGGCGCCAGACGGCGACCACGCGGTCGCGGTCGTCCAGGGAGACCCGTACCGCGAAGCGGTGGCGGACGTGCCGGTCGAAGAGCTCGGCCTTCACGACGTCGTCGCGCCGCTGGTCACCCGCGGCCCGCATCCACAGCTCGTCGTACGGCACTCGGTGGCGCCGCAGCCACTCCTCCGTCTTCTCGCGGTGCTCCTCGCCCCGCCCGGAGAGCAGCACGATGACGTCGTCGTCGGCGCGCCGGAAGGAGTCGAGGGCCTGCCGCACCGAGACGTTGAGCAGGTCCTCGTCGCACCGGGTGAAGTCGTACGGACCGCGGTCCCCCCTCAGCGCCAGGGTGCCGTCGATGTCGCACATGACCGCGGACGGCAGCGCCGGGTCGGCGGCGTACGGCTCCACCGGCGGCTGGTCGTTCAGCCAGGCGTCGGTGAGCTGCCACCCTCCCTTCCTGGCCTTGAGGTGCTTGTCGGCCAGGATCCGGATGATGTCCTCTCCGACGGAGCGTTCCCGCTCGCCGTCACGCCGTATGCACTCCTCCACCGGGACCCCGGTGAAGTCGTGCACGACGAAGGTGGCCAGGCCGTGCACGGCGGCCTTGAGCCGCTTGGGGATGTGCGGCGTCAGATGGGTGTTGTCCACGACGACGTCGAAGCCGTCGTCGACGGCCGCCCGGACCGCCGCGTCCTGGATCGCAAGGACCGTCTGCTCGTGCGCGTACGAGTTCCGCTCTCCTTCGGGGGACGGGATGTCGAGCATCGTGCGCAGGTCGTCGAGGTTGACCCGGCGCATCCGGCCGCAGGACTCCGCCTGCAGTCTGCGTGCCTCGGTCGTCTTCCCCGATGCGGGCAGGCCCGTCATGACATGTACTACGGGCACCGGTCAGTTCTCCTCGTCGTTCTTGAAGGGGTCGGACGCCGCCGGCCGTACGGAACGGTAGGTGGCGAGTTCCGTCGGACGTCCGTCCAGGCGCAGGAACATGGCGGGGCGGACGGCCGCGTCGGACAGGGCCTTCACCGCGCGGGCGAAGGCGGCGCGGTCGCCGCCGAGCGGGGCGAGGGTCCCGTACGCGTCGTCGATGGCACGCTCCCGGTCCGCCACGTCCTTCTCGATCCGGGCGATCACCTCGCGCACCCAGGCGTCGAACTCGTCCGGCACCTGCTCCAGCAGGGCGTCGAGCGGACGGCCACCGGACGCGGTGATGTCGGCCTCCGAGCAGCCCAGCACCTGGCCCACCTGCTTGGCGGGCAGATGGGAAAAGCGCTGGACACCATGGCTGCGCCAGATGTCCCGCTCGGTGACGCCCGTCAGCACCTTGTGGAGGCGTACGTACTCCGACAGTTTGGCCTTCGCCCGTATCCCCGACGCGAAGCGCAGGACGAAACCCTCCGCGTCCGTCCCGGTGGCGGTCCGGCCGCCGGGCAGGGTGTTCGACTCGGTCAGCGCCACCAGCTCGGCGAGCGGCATGGGCGGGCGGACCGTGACCACGGAACCGATGGGCTCCCAGGCGGGGGCGGCGTCGGCCAGGGGTATCTCCGTGCCGTCCTTGGCGAAGGCGGCGAGCAGCACCAGGTCCCGGCGGTCGCCGTAGTCCACGACGATGCGGTTCTCGGGGTAGAGGATCTCCGCCAGGTAGGTCACCCCCGGGGTGAGGGCCGAGGTGTCCTTCCCGTCGAGCCGGCGCTGCGCCCAGGTGGCCTGCGTGCTGATGAACGACCCCTTGGACGCGACCCGCCACCGGCCCGCGTAGTGGAAGACCACGGCGAGGCTGCCGTCGACCTTGTCGTACACCTCGAACGGCTCGTCGGGCAGCGCGGGGGCGTACGGCTGACCGGCCTCGTGCTCGCCGACGTTGAAGAACTTCGGCAGGGGCAGCGCGACGACCTCGCCGGTGGTGTCGTCGGCGACGAGTCCGCGGCAGCGGACGGTGACGCGGTTCCAGTTCCGCTCGTACTGGCACGCCCGTGTGTACGTGTAGATGGACAGCGGCAGTTCGGGGTGTGCCTTGCGGGTGACGTGCCCGGCGTCGAGCGCCGTCGCCAGTTCCTGCGGCGGCAGCAGCTGATGGAGAGTCAGGTATGCCTGGCTCATGTGTTCCTCCCGTTCGAGATGCCGCATTCTCGCCTCCGGGAGGCCGTGGAAGACAGCGAATATGCGGTACATCGGCGCGGATGCACCATGGGCATGACAGCGCGTGCCCCATCGGACGGGCACGCGGGACGTCAGGGGCCGTGGGGCTACGACCGGCGGCGGGGTTTGCCGCGCTTGCCGGCCTTGGCCGCGCCGGAGCCGCTCCGGGGGCTCTTGCCGGCCGGTTTGCCGGCCGTGGGCTTCCGCCGGGCGGCGGCTGCGCCCTTGTCGGGCCGCTTGTCCTTCGGCTGGGCCGGGGTCTGCGGGCCCCGAGTGCTGTTGACGGTCCGCCCGCGGACGATCCCGATGAAGTGCTCCACCAGGTCGGTCGTCTCCTCCTCCGGCCAGGACAGCGCGACGCGCGACTGGGGGGCGTCCGTCAGCGGCCGGTACGTGAGGTCCTTGCGGTGGTGCAGCCGGGCGAGCGACTGGGGGACGACGAGCAGCCCGATCCCCGCCGCGACCAGCTCGATGGCGTCCGCCGTCGTGGCGGGGCGCTCCAGCGCGGGCAGTCCCGGCGGGCGCTCCCACCCGAGGGTGTCGTCGAGGGGGTGCAGGACGACCTCGTCGGCGAGGTCCTCGGCGGACACCTCGTCGACGGCGGCCACGAGGTGGTCCTTGGGGATCACGACCACCGTGGTCTCGGTGTAGAGGGGGATCGCGCTGAGGTCCGTCCGGTCGATCGGCAACCGCACCAGACCCGCGTCGGCGTCGCCGGCCCGCAGCATGCCGGCCGCTTCGGCGGCGGGCACCTGCACAAGGGTCAGCGGGACGCCGGGCAGCCGCTCGTTCCAGATCCGCACCCACTTGGTCGGCGTCACACCCGGGACGTAGGCGAGCCGGAACGAAGGGGATACATCCGAGCCTGTCACCCCGCCAGGTTACCGGTCGTGGTCGGAGGTCGTGCACACGCTCGATACCCTTGACACATGAAGTCGCACCAGACCACCCAGACCATGAAGCCCGCCACGGCGGCGAAGAAGCTGGGTGTGTACCTCGAGGCCACCCCCGCCGAGTTCCAGGAGGGTGTCGTCTCCCGCGCAGAACTCGACGCGCTCCAGGCCGATCCGCCCGAGTGGCTGCGTGAACTGCGCCGCAGCGGCCCGCACCCCCGCCCGGTGGTCGCGGCCAAGCTGGGCGTCTCCATCTCCGGTCTCGCGCGGGGCGGCATCACCGAGCCGCTGACCACCGAGCAGATCGAGGAGCTGAAGGCCGAGAGCCCCGAGTGGCTGGTGCGGGAGCGCGCGATCCAGGCCGAGGTCCGGAAGGAAGCGGTCCGGATCAAGGAGAAGAAGGCGGAGGGCGCCGAGCAGCCGCGCACGCCGCGCGCCTGACGCCGCCGCCCCGGGAGGCCCGCGGACCGACGGCTCCGACAGGCGGGGTCCGGCCGCCGGGCCTAGGTTGGAGTCGTGGAGGTGTCCCGTCCCGGCGGCGAGGTGGGCCATTATGCGTGCCTACGATCTGGCTGAGCCCTATCCGTACGTCACGACCGACGACGACGCCCTGGAGGCCGCCCGGCTGCTGGCGGAGAACTCCCTGCCGGCCCTGCTGGTGTTGGACGCGGACGGGCTGCCGCACGCCATCGTGCCCGGCTCGCAGCTCCTGCGGCAGCTGGTACCCGCCTACGCGGTCGACGACCCGCTCCTCGCCTCCTCCGCCGGGGACCGGATCGATACGGAGATCGCCGAGCGGCTGGCGGGGCTCACGGTCGCCGAGTGGGTGCCGCGGCGGCTGTTCCCGCCCCCGTACGTCGGGCCGGACGCCACCCCGATGGAGGTCGCGGCGCTGATGACCCGTACGCACAGCCCGCTGGTCGCGGTGGTGGAACGCGACGGAGGCGGCCGGGTGCAGCTCCTGGGCACCGTGACCGCCGCCCGCCTCATCAGGTATTTCCTCGTCCGGCTCGGGCAGAAGGGGCCCGCCGGCGGGCCGTAGGGCGCCTCGCCGGGACCGGCTTGGGGGCCCGGGGCCCCAGCGGGGGGCCTGCTCTCACCCGACGGGTACCAGCGCCGGTGGTCACGTCGTCGTGTCCGCCGGAGCCGGGGCACACGCCCCGCCGCCTGCCGCGGGCGGCCACCCCCGCGGCACCGCCGCCCGTCGAT
This sequence comes from Streptomyces sp. NPDC000229, assembly GCF_040300825.1. Lineage (NCBI taxonomy): Bacteria > Bacillati > Actinomycetota > Actinomycetes > Kitasatosporales > Streptomycetaceae > Streptomyces > Streptomyces sp. NPDC000229. Next base: position 66,112 of record NZ_JBEPEL010000006.1, on the reverse strand, counting down.
CCGGCCGCCCGGTCGGTCAGGTGATCGCGGCGCCCTGCCACACCAGCACGGCCACATCGACGCCCGCCACGGCGATCGCCGCGATGAACGGCAGCTGGGCCCGGCGGCGGCCGGCGACGGTGGCGCCCACGGCCAGGGCCACCGCCACGGCCACGGCGGCCGGGCCCACGACGCCGTCCCCGGCGGGCCCGCCGAAGACCAGGACCGCGGAGGCCGCCACCAGCGGAACCGGCAGCAACAGCCGTACCCGTGCCGGTCCGAGGCGTTGCGGCCAGCCGCGTACCCCGACGGCGAGATCCGACGGGATGTCCGGAAGGACATTGCCCAGGTGCGCCCCCACGCCGAGCAGCGCCCCGGAGACGACGACCCACCAGTCCGGCCGGGGACTGCCCGGCAGGCTCAGCGCGACGAACGCGGGCAGGGCGGCGAAGCCGACCGCGTACGGCAGCCAGGACAGCGTCGTCGCCTTCACTCCCAGGTTGTAGGCCCACGCCGCGCCGACACCGGCGAGGTGGACCCCGCCCGCGAGCGGACCGCAGGCGAGCGACAGCGGCACGGCGAGCCCCAGCGCCACGCCGGCCGCGCTCCAGACGGTCGTCGCGCGGACGGCTCCGGCCACCACCGGTTTGCCGTACCGCCCGGTGGCCCGGTCACGGGCGGCGTCGACGGCGTCGTTGCACCAGCCGACCGACAGCTGGCCCGCCAGCACCGCTGCGGCGACCAGCAGGCAGCCGCGCCCGTCGTGCCCGGCCGCCGCCGCCAGTACCGTCACCAGCACGGTGACGGCCGCGGTCGGGCCGGGGTGACAGGCCATCAGTAGGCCGCCGGCGGCACCGGTGCGTGCCGAGGCGGTCCGGTCGGTGACGTCCACGGCCCGAGCGTAGGTGCCCACGGCGCCGGGCGGGCGAACATGCGGTACGGCGACACGGCGTGAGGGCACACATGGGGGACCGATGTCCCCGACCAGGAGCGCTGATGACCCGGATCGCCGCCGTTCACGGAGCCCTGCCTCCGCACCGGCACAGCCAGCGGGACCTCGCCGACATGGCGGCCCGGCACTGCCTGCCGGCCGGGGCCGACCGGCGCGCACTCGACCGGCTGCACGACGCCACCGGGGTGCGCTCGCGCCATACGGTGCTCCCGCTGGACCGGTACGGCGAGCTGGACGGCTTCGGCGCGGCCAACGACGCGTTCATCACCGGTGCCGTGGAGCTGGGCGCGGAGGCGGTCGCCGGGGCGCTGCGCGAGGCGGGTCTGTCGCCGCGGGACGTGGACCTGCTGATATTCACCTCGGTGACCGGCATCGCGGCGCCGTCCGTGGACGCCCTGCTCGTCGGGCGGCTCGGGCTGCGGCCGGACGTCAGACGGCTGCCGCTCTTCGGCCTGGGCTGTGTGGCCGGTGCGGCGGGGATCTCCCGGCTGCACGACTATCTGCTGGGCCGGCCGGACGACGTCGCCGTGCTGCTCTCGGTCGAGTTGTGCTCACTGACCCTTCAGCGGGCCGACCCCTCGCCGTCCCAGCTGATCGCGACCGCGCTGTTCGGCGACGGTGCCGCGGCCGTCGTGGGTCTGGGGTCCCGACGGCACACGGCGGCGGCCGGAGGCGACGGACCGACCGTGGTGGCCGGCCGCAGCCGGCTCTACCCGGACACCGAGCGGCTGCTGGGCTGGGACATCACCGGTTCGGGCTTCCGCGTCGTCCTCGATCCGGCCGTGCCGGACGTGGTGCGCAAGAACCTCGCCGACGACGTCGACGCCTTCCTGGCCGACCACGGGCTGGGCCGCGGCGATGTGACCGCGTGGGTGAGCCACGCCGGCGGACCGAAGGTCCTCGACGCGGTGGCGGAGGCGCTCGATCTGCCGGACGGTGCCCTCGCTGTGAGCCGGCGGTCGCTCGCGGCGGTCGGCAACCTGTCGTCGGCGTCCGTGCTGCACGTCCTTCGCGACACCCTGGCGGCGGCGCCGCCGCCCGGCACCCCGGGGCTGCTGCTCGCCATGGGGCCGGGTTTCTGCACCGAACTGGTCCTGCTGCGCTGGTGAGGAACGGGAGAGACAGATGGTCTGGTACACCCTGCTGGTGGTGGCCGTCGGCGTGGAACGCGTGGCCGAGCTCGTGGTCGCCCGTCGCAACGCGCGGTGGAGTCTGGCCCGTGGAGCGGTCGAGTCCGGGCGCGGGCACTACCCCGTGATGGTGGTGCTCCACACCGGGCTGCTGGCCGGCTGCCTGGCCGAAGTATGGGCGCTGGAGCGGCCGTTCCACCCGGGGCTCGGCTGGACCATGGCGGCCGTGGTCGTCGCGGCGCAGGGGCTGCGCTGGTGGTGCGTACGGACCCTGGGGCCGCGCTGGAACACCCGGGTCCTGGTGGTTCCCGGGCTGCCCCTGGTGGCCGGTGGACCGTACCGGTGGCTGCGGCACCCGAACTATGTGGCGGTGGTGGCCGAGGGCCTCGCGCTGCCGCTGGTCCATGGCGCGTGGCTGACGGCCGCGCTCTTCACGGCGCTCAACGCGGTGCTGCTCGGTGTGCGCATCCGTTGCGAGGAAGCGGCGCTCGGTTACGGGGCCGCGGGCGCCGGTGGCGCGCCGGTGCCGGCCGGCTCCCGGGGCGGGCCGCGGTGATCGACGTGCTCGTGGCGGGGGGCGGGCCCGCGGGCCTGGCCACGGCGATCCACGCCGCGCTGCACGGCATGGAAGCCGTCGTGATCGAGCCGCGTCCGGGGCCGGTGGACAAGGCGTGCGGCGAAGGGGTGATGCCGAGCGGTGTGCGGTCCCTGGCCGCCCTCGGTGTCACCCCGGCCGGTCATGAGCTGCGCGGCATCCGGTACGTGGACGCCGCGCACCGTGCCGAGGCCGGGTTCCGTGACGGCACCGGGCTGGGCGTGCGGCGGACCGTGCTGAGCGACGCGCTGGCCCGGCGGGCCGCCGACCTGGGGGTGCGGGTCCTGCCCGGCAGGGTCGGCGGCGTCCGGCAGGGTGCGGACGCGGTGAGCGCGGCGGGGCTGCGGGCGCGGTGGCTCGTCGCGGCGGACGGCCTGCACTCCCCCGTCCGCCGGGACCTCGGCCTGGAGCTGCCGGACCGGCGGACCCGCCGGTTCGGCCTGCGGCGGCACTACCGCATGGCGCCGTGGTCGGACTTCGTCGAGGTGCACTGGTCGGCCGGCGGCACCGGTGAGGCGTATGTGACCCCGGTCGCGGACGACCTGGTGGGGGTGGCCCTGCTGAGCACGGCGAAACGCTCCTACGACCTGCACCTGGGCCACTTCCCGGAGCTGGCGGCCCGCCTGGGGTCCGGCGCGGCGATGACGGCCGTACGGGGTGCCGGGCCGCTGCGGCAGCGGGTCCGGGGCAGGGTGGCCGGGCGGGTGCTGCTCGTCGGGGACGCCGCCGGATACGTGGACGCGCTCACCGGCGAGGGCATCTCCCTGGCGCTGGCGTCGGCGGAGGCGGCGGTGCGGTGCCTGCGGGCGGGGCTGCCGGAGGCGTACGAGCGGGAGTGGCGGCGGCTGTCGCGCAGGCACCGGCTGCTGACCGAGGCGCTGGTGCGGGTCGGCTGCCGGCGGGACACGGCGCGGCTGGTCGTTCCGGCGGCCGCCCGGATGCCATCGGTGTTCGCCGCGGCGGTCCGCGCCCTCCAGTGACCTGCCGGGCTCTCCCGGTGCACCGGGTCCGGGCGGATACTTGCCGCATGGACACCCTTCGGGAGCGTGTGGGCCGGGGCCTGTTCGCCCGTGTCGCAGGTCCCTCCGGGCCGGTCAACCGCGCCCGGATACACGGCACGCCAGGGCCCCGTTGGTTCGGGGCGGACCGGCCGATCCGCCAGGTCCACGGCGACGCGTCGATGTTCATCGGCGGGCTGAGGGCGCTGCTGATGCAGTCGCTGCACCCGCTGGCGATGGCCGCGGTGGCCGCCCACTCCGGCTACCGGGGCGACCCGTGGGGGCGGCTCCAGCGGACCAGCACGTTCCTCGCGGTGACGACGTACGGCACCGCGGACGACGCGCAGCGGGCGGTGGACCAGGTGCGGGCCGTGCACGAGGGGGTACGCGGGACGACCGCCGCCGGGGAGGCGTACCACGCCGCCGATCCGCACCTCCTGGGCTGGGTGCACGTCGCCGAGGTCGACAGCTTCCTGACCGCCCACCAGCGCTACGGCGCGCATCCGCTGGACGCGGCGGGCTGCGACGCCTACATCGCCGACACCGCGCGCGTGGCGGCCGCGCTCGGGGTCGTCGACCCGCCGCGCGACCGGGCCGGGCTGGCCGAGCGGCTGGCCGCGTACCGCCCGGAGCTGCGCGCCACCCGGGAGGCGCGGGAGGCCGCCCGGTTCATCCTGCTCCACCCGCCCCTGCCGTGGGTCGCCCGGCCCCCGTACGCCGTCCTCGCCGCGAACGCGGTGTCCACGCTTCCGCTGTGGGCGCGGCGGCCGCTGGGCCTGCCTCGTCTGCCGGGTGTGGAGGAAACCGTCGTTCGGGCGTCCGGGCACGCGCTGACCAGGACGATCCGGTGGGCCATGCTGCCTCCGCCACGGACGGCCGGCTAGCCGGTGTTCTTGACGCGGTAGGCCAGCGACGGCTTGGCGTGCGTGTCGGCGACCGCGATCAGCAGGCCGCCCAGCATGGAGACGTTCTTGAAGAAGTGGATCCGCTGCCGGGCCCGCTCCTCCGGGTCCTCCACCGTCCAGTACGCGTGCGCGGCGAGCGTCGTCGGGACCAGGGTGGTGGCCAGAGCGAGCGCGGCGAGGCGCGGGAAGCGGCCCGCGGCGAACAGCACTCCCGCACCGACCTGGACGGCGCTGTTGACCCGTACCAGCTTCTCGGGGTCGTCGGGCAGCGCCGGGATCCGTGCGGCGACGGGCCGGATCACCGGTTCGGCCACCGGAGCAGCGGCCTTGGGGTCGCGCCAGGTGTGCAGACCTCCGGTGACGAAGGTGGAGGCCAGCAGCGGACGAGCCAACTTTCGCAAAATTGCCATGCGGTGCGGGTGCCCGGCGCCGCACTGGGCATGCCCGACGGGAACGCCCTTGCGGATGCCTGCGGAGGGGCAGTCGCAGGAACCGCGGTCGACGGGCGATCATCGCTCTCGTAACTGATCGCACCAACAGGTTGTCCCGACGGACATGGAGGAGTGGACGGATGCCCAACGAGCGCGCGGGGCGGCCGGCGCGGCCGGAAGACCTCATCGATGTGGCCCGGCTGGTGACCGCGTACTACGCCCTGCACCCCGATCCGGCGGAGCCGGCCCAGCGCGTGGCCTTCGGTACGTCCGGGCACCGCGGGTCGTCCCTCGCCGGAGCCTTCAACGAGGACCACATCGCCGCGACGAGTCAGGCGATCTGCGAGTACCGGGCCGGACAGGGCATCGACGGGCCGCTGTTCCTGGGAGCGGACACCCACGCCCTGTCGGAGCCGGCCCGGGTGACCGCGGTGGAGGTGTTCGCGGCCAACGGCGTGACCGTCCTCGTCGACACCGCCGACGGCTACACGCCCACCCCGGCGGTGTCGCACGCCATCCTCACCCACAATCGAGGCCGTGCCTCCGGCCTGGCCGACGGCGTGGTGGTCACCCCGTCGCACAATCCGCCGGCCGACGGCGGTTTCAAGTACAACCCGCCGAACGGGGGGCCCGCCGGATCGGAGGCGACCGGGTGGATCCAGGAGCGGGCCAACGAGATCATGACGGGTGGCCTGAAGGACGTACGGCGGCTGCCCTACGCCCGGGCGCTGGCGGCCCCGACGACGGGGCGGTACGACTTCCTCGGCGCCTACGTACGGGACCTGCCCTCCGTGCTCGACCTGGACGCCGTGCGGGCGGCGGGCGTTCGGATCGGGGCGGATCCGCTGGGCGGCGCGTCCGTCGCGTACTGGGGCCGGATCGCCGAGGAACACCGGCTGGACCTGACGGTGGTCAACCCTGTCACGGATCCCACGTGGCGGTTCATGACCCTGGACTGGGACGGAAAGATCCGGATGGACTGTTCTTCCCCGTACGCGATGGCGTCGCTGATCGAGGGGCGCGACCGGTTCCAGATCGCCACGGGCAACGACGCGGACGCCGACCGGCACGGCATCGTCACCCCGGACGGCGGACTGATGAACCCCAATCACTACCTCGCCGCCGCCATCGCCTATCTGTACCGCCACCGTGAGCAGTGGCCGGCCGATGCCGGGGTCGGCAAGACGCTGGTGTCGTCCGGCATGATCGACCGGGTGGCCGCCGATCTCGGGCGTCGGCTGGTCGAAGTTCCCGTCGGTTTCAAGTGGTTCGTGGACGGACTGGCCGGCGGGACGCTCGGCTTCGGCGGTGAGGAGTCCGCCGGCGCCTCCTTCCTGCGCCGGGACGGCTCGGTGTGGACCACCGACAAGGACGGCATCGTCCTGGCGTTGCTCGCGTCCGAGATCCTGGCCGTGACGGGGCGGACGCCCAGCGAGCACTACGCGTCGCTCACCTCGCGGTTCGGTGAACCGGCGTACGCCCGGATCGACGCGCCCGCGACCCGGGAGGAGAAGGCCGTCCTCAGCCGCCTCTCCCCCTCCCAGGTGACCGCCGACACCCTCGCCGGGGAGCCGATCACGTCCGTGCTCACGGAGGCTCCCGGCAACGGGGCGGCCATCGGCGGCATCAAGGTGACCACCGAGAACGCCTGGTTCGCCGCCCGTCCTTCGGGCACCGAGGACGTCTACAAGGTGTACGCCGAGTCGTTCCTCGGCCCCGATCACCTGACGCGTGTGCAGGAGGAGGCGCGGTCGGTCGTGTCGGCCGCGTTGAGCGTCTGAGGCCTTCCTCCCCACGTGCCCGTTTTCGGCCGGTGGTGCACCGACGGTTCGTCAGCACCACCGGCCGAAGCGTCCCCAAACACTCATAAGTGGCCTGATCTGTCCGATCGGTCCGCTTCAGCGCACCCCCAACACGGGTGTACTCCGTACCGGTTGGACTGTGGACGGGGCCCCTTTATCGCAACGCAACCGGAGCAAATACCACGTTCCAGATTCGGAAGCAACCTCTCCGTTACTCGACTTGGCTGGTTATGATCGGCACCCGCACGCGTCACCGAAGCCGGACCGGCCGTCCCCCATGCCCTCCCCCAGGGCTGTGCCGGTCCCGGTTGCCGGTCTGTCCCCGCTCCCCGCTCCCGAGGGCTGATGTCTTCCATAGAACCCGAAGGTCCACGCGTTCCGCCGACCCATCGTCGGCGGCGCTCCGTGCGCCTCCGTACGCTGCTCATCCTGCTGGCGCTGGTTCCCACCATGGCGATGGGCACCCAGGTCGCCGTGACCGCGGAACGGCTGCTGGCGCAGTCCGGGCACCTTCGCGCCGATGTGGCGGCGGGTGAGCGGATCGGTCCTCCGCTGCACACGCTCATGGTCGAGATGCAGGCCGAACGGACGATGACCGCCGCGCGGTGGGCGGGCACCGCCGTCTCCGAGGAAGCGGTACGCACCCGGCGCGCCGCCACGGACGCGGCCGCGGACGCCTTCCGCCGGGCGTCGGCCGCGGCGGGTCCGGGTACCGAGGAGTCGGAACGCCGCCTCCTGGAGGTCATGAAGGGCCTCGACGACCTGGACGCCTACCGCGAGCGCGCGGAGGCCCGGATCGGCAGCGCCGACAGCGTGATCGTCTTCTACAGCGATCTGATCAGCCAGATGATCCGCTACTTCCAGGACGGGTTCAGCCACACGGACGACGCGGGCCTCACCCAGGAGAGCCGTGTCGTCATCACCATGTTCTCCGCGGCGGAGATGGTGGCCCAGGAGGACACGTTCCTGGCGCTGGCCGGGCCGTCCCGGGAGCTGACCACGCGTCGGTTCGCCGACTTCGTGAACGCGGTGGGGGCTCACCGCCATCTGTACGACCGGTGGATCGTGCCGTTCCTTCCCACGGAGGAGGCCGACCGCTTCACCGCGATCGCCGGGTCGGAGGCGTGGCAGACCAAGACCCGTATCGAGAACCAGATCCTGTCCGACCACAAGGACACCGACGCCGGCGTGAAACTGCCGCGTGGCATCACCGCCTGGACGGCCGCGCACCAGAAGTGGTCGGCCCAGCTGGACGCGCTCAACACGGACCGTACGCGGGCGCTGCTCGAACACGGCGACGCCAAGGCGTCGGAGCTCGAGTCCGAGGTCACGTGGCTGATCGCGGGCAGCGGCGGCGCGCTGTTGTTCGTCACGGTCGTCGTCGTGCTCACCACCCGCTCGGTGCTGCGCCGCCTGCGGGTGCTGCACGCCCGTACGGTGACCATCGCCGAGGAGACGCTGCCGGACGTCGTGGCCCGGCTCCAGCAGGGGCAGCCCGTCGACGCCGAGGCGCTGCCCGCGGTCCGCGGCGAGCAGGACGAGGTGGGCCGGGTCAGCGACGCGTTCGCCCGGGTCGTGGCCGTGTCCGTCGACGGGCACCGGCAGCTGGCGGCGGAACGTCACGGCTTCGGCATGTTCGCGGCCGGTATCGCCTCCCGGACCGGGAACCTGGTCAGCCGCCAGCTCACCCTCACCGAGGAGCTTCAGGACACCTTCGGCGGCGACGAGGCGCTGCTGGCCCAGCTGATGCGATCCGACCAGTTGACGGTGGGTATGCGACGCCAGATCGAGAACCTGCTCATCCTCGCCGGTGGCGAGATCCCCGACCCGCACACCGAGCCCATGCGCGTCGCCGACCTGCTGCGCGAGGCCGCCGCGGAGGTCGAGGAGTTCCGGCGGATCGAACGGCAGGCGCTGGACGAGATCAGCGTGGAACCCCGGGTGATCAGCCAGATCAGCCACCTCCTGGCGGAGCTGCTGGACAACGCCACCCGGTTCTCCCCGCCGCGCTCGAAGGTCGTCATCCGGGCGGAGCTGGTGGCCGACGGCCTGTTGGTCGAGATCGAGGACCGCGGTCCGCGTGTGACGGCCGCGACGTACGAGGAGATGAACGGCCGCCTGCACTCGGCTCCGCCGTACTCCGTCCTCGCGGAGAACGCGCACCGGCTGGGCCTCTTCGTGGTCGGCCACCTCGCCGACCAGCTCGGGGCCACCGTCACGCTGCGCCGCTCGGTGTACGGCGGCACCTCCGCCGTAGTGATCATCCCCCGAGAGCTTCTCGTCCCCACCGAGCGCGAGCGTGAGCCCGTGGCCGCCCCCGCCGTCCCGGCGGCACCGGCCACGCCCGCTCCGCGCCGCACCGACGAGGACAGGCCCGAACTGGTGCTGCACGTGGCGGACCCGCTGCCGGTCCGGCAGGCACCGGCCCGCCATGCGGCCCCCGCCCTCGATGCGGCGCCCCGCCGGGCACCGGCCCTGGAGGCACCGGACCGGCCGGCTCCCGACCGTCCCGCTCTGGACCGGGTGACCCGCGGCCTGACCCGTGACGGCGCCGCGCGCCCGGTCCTGCCCGAGCGCATCCCGCAGACCCATATGGCCGAGCAACTCCGCGAGCCCCGCACGACGGACACAGCGCCCCGTCCGGACGCGGCGACGCCCCAGGAGGTGGCCGACGCCTGGGACGACTACGAACAAGGCACCCGGACAGTGGAAATCGAACTCCGACAGGATCAGCCATGACGACGACGAACGACATGATCTACAGCGTTCTGGACAACAACCTGAGCCGGATCGCCGGCATCCAGGGAGCGGTGCTCCTGTCCAACGACGGGATCAAGCTGAGCGCCTACCTGCTGGACCGCCCCCAGGCGGAACGCATCGCCGCGGCGTCCTCCGGCATCGCGTCGACGATGAAGGCGATATCCCGGGAGATCGACGGCGGGCGGGTGATCCGCCAGCTGGTCGAGATGGACGACCGGTACCTGTGCATCGTCGGCTGCGGCGAGGGCAGCACGCTCATCGTCGTGACGTCCCGCAAGGCACGGCTCGGCGAACTGGGCGGGGAGGCCGTGCGTACCGCGCAGGCACTGGGCGAGTGGCTGGGCACACCGGAGCGCACCCAGGCTGCCACGTCGTAATGTCCGACGAGCCGCAGCGCGGAAGCCGTCGCAGGACGCGGCTGTACGCCTTGACCGATGGCCGTACAGCCGCGCCGCACACCGTTCTCACGATGGACACCACCATCACCGCGGCCGTCGCCGAGGACGCCCACGACGGCCTGCCGACCGAGTGGCAGGCCGTCCTCTCCATGTGCCCTCAGCCGAACGGGCGGGCGGTCGCCGAAATCGCCGCGAGGATGGGGATGCGTCTCACGCCGATGACGCTTCTCCTCGGTGAACTCGCGGACCGCGGGTTGATCCACCACCGGCCGCCCCTGGAGGGGGCCGAGACCACCAATGTCCACCTGCTCATGAGAATCAGGGACAACCTTGCCCGGATATGACACCCCTGCCCAGGAAGCGGCCCCCGTCAAGATCTTGATCGCCGGGGGTTTCGGCGTCGGGAAGACGACCCTGGTGGAGACGGTCTCCGAGATAGAACCCCTGCGCACGGAGGAGCGGCTCACGGCCGCGGGAGTCGGCGTCGACGACCTCGACGGCATCGAGTCGAAGACGGCGACCACCGTGGCGATGGACTTCGGCCGCATCACCCTCGACGACGCCGGGGTCGTGCTCTACCTGTTCGGCACGCCGGGGCAGGAACGTTTCTGGTTCATGTGGGACGAGTTGCTGAACGGGGCGCTCGGGGCGATCGTGCTGGTCGACACCCGGCGCCTGGACCGCAGCTTCGCGGCCGTCGACTTCTTCGAGAGCCGGGGGCTGCCGTTCGTGGTCGGCGCGAACTGCTTCCACGGCGAACAGCCCTACACGGAGCGGGAGATCAGGGCGGCCCTGCACCTGCGCGACCCGCGGACGCCCATCCTCATGCTCGACGCGCGTGCCCGCGCCGACGTCCGGGGCGCACTCCTCGCCCTCCTGGACACGGTCATCGCCAAGGCGAGGACGGCGGCGCCCGCCTGAGCCCGCTGGTGCCGGCGTAACCCCTCGCGCCCTCAGGGACTGTCCACGGCCGGCACCCGCCGGCCGTCCCGCAGGAAGGTGTAGGCCGGAACCCGGACCGGGGTGGTGGTCAAGGCCCCGCCACGGGAGTCACCGAACCGCTCGGACCAGGGTGCGCCGACGCCAGACGCTCGCCCAGCGTGGCGGCGAACTCCTCCGCCCGAGCCAGCTGGGTCCGCAGGTCCGCCACTCGCTGCTGCGCGGCCTGCTGGAACCCGTGCACGCGCTCCAGCAGGTCCTCCCGCTCACCGGCCGCCAGCTGAGTGCCGGAGTCGAGGCGGTCGGTGGCCTCCAGCAGGTCGCGCATCTGGTCCAGGGTGAAACCCAGCGGCTTCATCCGGCGGATCACCATCAGGCGGGCGACGTCGTTCTCGGTGTAGAGGCGGAAGCCGCCCTGGGAGCGTGCCGAGGGGACGACCAGGCCGGTCTCTTCGTAGTGCCGGATGGTGCGCAGGGAGAGCTCCGTGCGCGCGGCGACCTCGCCGATCTGCATGTGCTTGCCGTCCACGCCCGTGCTCCTCCGGCCCTTCTCCTCGTCGGCGTCTCGGCCCGGTGGGCACCGCCGAACTCTACTCTAACGTTAGGGTAGAGTTGCCGGTGGCGAGGGCGGCCAGCCGCTGCCCCGCCGTTGCCGTGTCGGGGCCGACGCCGCCCCCGGTGAAGATCGATTCTGCAGGAGCCAAGCGTGCGCGAGCCCATGACGCCCGACGCCGCCGCCTGCCCGCCGTGACGCGTCGCCCCCGGACATGAGGTGAGGCCGCCCACGCGCAGGCCCCCTCCGCTCCCCTCTCGACTTCCGGCTCCACGTTCATGGAGCCGCCCCGCGGGGTGCCGGCCCGGCCCCTCCGCGTCCTCCCGCACACCCCGGCTGCCATCAGGGGGGTGCCCGAGCACGACAGGTCCCGTCTCCCTTGTCTTCTGCTGCTACTGCTGTGTCCCCGGTCGCGCGCCTGCGCGGCCTGAAGCCCGACTGGATCTCCGATCCGAAGGTGTGGCGCACCGAGGTCCTGGCGGGCCTGGTCGTCGCCCTCGCCCTGATTCCCGAGGCGATCTCGTTCTCGATCATCGCCGGTGTCGATCCGGCGATCGGCCTGTTCGCCTCCTTCACCATGGCCGTCGTCATCGCGATCGTCGGCGGCCGACGGGCGATGATCTCCGCCGCGACCGGCGCCGTCGCACTCGTCATCGCCCCGCTCAACCGTGAGCACGGTCTGGGCCACCTGATCGCCGCCGTCATCCTGGCAGGCGTCTTCCAGCTGGTCCTGGGCGCGCTCGGGGTGGCGAAGCTGATGCGGTTCATCCCGCGCAGTGTGATGGTCGGCTTCGTCAACGCGCTGGCCATCCTGATCTTCATGGCCCAGATCACCGAGATGCGCGATGTCCCGTGGCCGGTCTATCCGCTGATCGCGGCGGGCCTGGCCCTGATGGTGTTCTTCCCGAGGATCACCACCGTGGTCCCCGCCCCGCTCGTCTCGATCGTCATCCTGACCGTCATCACGGTGGCGGCCGGCATCGCGGTGCCGACCGTCGGCGACAAGGGCGAGCTGCCGTCCTCCCTGCCGGTGCCGGGTCTTCCGGACGTGCCGTTCACGCTCGACACGCTGACGACGATCGCCCCCTACGCCTTCGCGATGGCGCTGGTCGGCCTGATGGAGTCGCTGATGACCGCCAAGCTGGTCGACGAGATCACCGACACGCACTCCAGCAAGACCCGCGAGTCCATCGGCCAGGGCATCGCCAACATCGTCACCGGATTCTTCGGCGGCATGGGCGGCTGCGCCATGATCGGCCAGACGATGATCAACGTGAAGGTCTCGGGCGCCCGCACCCGCCTGTCCACCTTCCTGGCCGGCGCCTTCCTGATGGTGCTGTGCATCGTCTTCGGCCCCATCGTCTCCGACATCCCCATGGCCGCCCTGGTCGCCGTCATGGTCATGGTGTCGTTCGCGACCTTCGACTGGCACTCCGTCGCACCCAAGACCCTCAGGCGGATGCCCACCGGAGAGATCGCCGTCATGGTGATCACCGTCGCCTGTGTCGTCGCCACGCACAACCTCGCCATCGGCGTCGTCGTCGGCTCGATCACCGCCATGGTCATCTTCGCCAGGCGCGTCGCCCACCTCGCCGAGGTCACCGCCGTCACCACCCCCGACGGCACCACGGTCGTCTACCGGGTCACCGGCGAGCTGTTCTTCGCCTCCTCCAACGACCTGGTGGGCCAGTTCGACTACGCCAGCGACGCGGACAAGGTCGTCATCGACCTGAGCGCGGCCCATGTCTGGGACGCCTCCTCCGTCGCCGCCCTCGACGCCATCGAGACCAAGTACGCCCAGCGCGGCAAGACCGTCGAGATCACGGGCCTGAACGACCCGAGCGCCGACCTCCACGGCAAGCTCACCGGCGAACTCGCCGGCAGCCACTGACACCGCACGCGCACAGCGGGAGGCCCCCGGGCCGGGCTCCGGGGTCCTCCCCTTGTTCTGCGGTACGGGTCCGGCAGTTCGACCCGGCGGCGAGCGGCCGGGTCGCGTCCGGCGACGTGCCGGCCACGGCGTCGGCTCCAGGTGGGGCGTACCGCTCCAGGGAGCGGACCGAGGCATGGCGGGAGCGGCCCGGCATCGGTGGGCCGGGGCTATGCCGGGCCGCGTGGCCGGGCAGGTGGTGCTCCTCAGAGGCCGACGTCCCTGGTGCGGAAGTCGGCCAGCGACTCGCGGCGGACGAGCAGCCTGGCGTGGCCCTCGGCGACGGCGACGACCGGCGGGCGGCCGACGAGGTTGTACGTGGAGGCCATGGACAGCTGGTAGGCGCCGGCGACCGGTACGGCGAGGAGGTCGCCGGGGTGGATGTCGCCGGGCAGTTCGACGTCCGCCGCCAGGACGTCGCCCGCCTCGCAGTGCCGCCCGACGACGGTGACCGTGCGGGGAGCGGCCGCCGGGAGCCGCCCGACGAGGCGGGGTGCGTAACGCACTCCGTACAGGGCCGGTCTGGGGTTGTCGCTCATGCCGCCGTCCACGGCGACGAAGACGTGCTCACCCGTGTGCTTGACGGCCAGGACCCGGTAGAGCGCGATGCCTGCGGGGCCCACCACGGCGCGTCCGGGTTCGATGAGCAGGCGGGGCACGGGCAACCGGGCTGCGGCGCAGCTGTCCGCCAGGGCCGCGCGGACCGTACGGGCGAGTCGGGCGATGTCGAGGGCCCGTTCGCCGGGGCGGTAGGCGACGGCGTGGCCGCCGCCCAGGTCCAGCTCGGGCAGGACGACGCCGTGGGAGTCGCGGACGCGCGCCATCAGGCCGACCATACGGCGCACGGCCGTGGCGTACGGCTTGACCGAGGCGATCTGCGAGCCGAGGTGGCAGTGGAGTCCGGTCAGTTCGAGCTCCGGCCGGTCCAGGATGCGGGCGATGGCGTGCTGCGCCGACCCGTCACTGATCGCCAGGCCGAACTTCTGGTCCTCGGTGCCGGTCCGGATCTTGTCGTGGCCGCCGGCGCTGATCCCGGGCACCACCCGGACCATCACCTTCTGGCGCCCGTCCGGCCCGAGGGCGGCGGCCAGGCGGGTTATCTCCGAGGGGCTGTCGATGACGACGCGTCCGACGCCGAGCCGCAGCGCGGTGTCGAGGTCGTGCGGGGACTTGGCGTTGCCGTGCAGCACGATGTTCTCGGGCGGGAAGCCTGCGGTGACCGCGAGCTGGAGTTCGCCGGCGGAGCACACGTCGAGGCCGAGGCCCTCGTCGTCGGCCCAGTGCACCATGGCGCGGGACAGGAACGCCTTGGCCGCATAGAACACGTCGGCGTCGGGAAAGGCGTTCCGGTAGACGCGGCACCGCGCCCGCACCTCGTCCTCGTCGAGGACGTACACGGGCGTGTCGAACCGGTCGGCTGTCGCGGTGAGCGGCACCCCGCCCACCGACAGGTCGCCGCCGGGCAGCCGCCGGGTGGAAGCGGGCCAGAGGGAGAGGTCGCTCTCTTCGGGCGTCGCCGTGGCGGCCGGGGGCGTGTCGAGGGTGGTCATGGGCGGTCCTTTCAGCCGGTCCGCAGGAGCCCGGCCCGTGGGGGGACGACGGCGGGTGCGGAGGTCGCCGCGGGTGCGGACACCGGGAGTGCGGGGGTCGCCGCGGGTGCGGAAGTCGCCGCGGGTGCGGTGAACCGGGGGTCCACGGTGACGGCGGTGGCGCCCAGGGGCGCGGTGAGCGTCCGCAGGACGGGGCCGGCCAGCCGAATCCACGCCTGATGGGGTCCGAGCGCGGCCGTGAGCCGGTGCTCGCTGGTGAAGCAGACGGCGGTGCGGCCGCCGGGCGGCGTGCGGAACAGCCGTACGGCGCACCCGAGGGGCCCCGGCCGGACGGGAACGTACAGCGGTCCGGCCGGGACGGGTTCGGATGGCTCAGGATCGTCGGCGCACGGGAGCTCTGCCATGGGTTCCTCCTGGAGGATCCTCGAAACAAGCGGGGGCCCCGGCGCGGGGAGGCCGCCGGGGCGTGCTGTCGACGGTATGCCCGACCGGCGGGGCCGGTTGAACGTCATTGACGTCACGCTGACGGGGCGCCGCCGAGCATTGACGTCATCCTGACGGGACGGCGGGATTGGCTGCTTCTGGGACCGACGTCGCCCGGCGAAGGCTCTACGATGGGCGCCCACGGGCCAGCGGCGGACGGAATGAGTTGCTTTGACCGGGACCGGGATTCTCACGGAACGTCAGCTCACCGCGCACCTCACCGAGCTGGGCGTCGAGCCGGGCGGGTTCCTGCTGGTGCACGCGTCGCTGCGGGCGGTGGGCCCCGTCGCGGGCGGCGCGGAAGCGGTGCTGCGCGCGGTACGGGGGGTGCTCGGGCCGGACGGCACGGTGGTGGTCCCGGCGTTCACGGCCCGCAATTCGGACACCTCGCCCGCCTATCGTGAGCGGGTGCGCGGGCTCGGTGAGGCCGGGCGCGCGGCAGTGCGTGCGGCGATGCCGCCGTACGACGCGGACACCATGCCGTGCGACGAGGGGCTCGGGGTGCTGGCCGAGGCCGTCCGGACGAGCCCGGGTGCGATGCGCAGCGCGCACCCGCAGACGTCGTTCGCCGCGCTGGGGCCGCACGCCGAGAAGGTCGTCTCCGGCCACCGCACGGACTGCCATCTCGGTGAGGACTCGCCGCTCGCCCGGCTGTACGACCTGCGGGCGCGGATCCTGCTGCTGGGGGCCGGGTTCGGCAGCTGCACCGCCTTCCATCTGGGCGAGTACCGGGTGGCACGACCGCCGCGCCGTACCTACCGCTGTGTGGTGCGGGACGACGGTGGCCTGCGACGGTGGTGGGAGTACGAGGACGTCGCCCTCGACGACGGTGACTTCGCCGCGCTGGGCGCGGACCTGGAGCGGTACGGCGGCGGCGCCGTACGGACCGGTGAGGTGGGGTCGGCGCGGTGCCGGCTCGTGGGGGTCGCCGAGGCGGTGGACTTCGCGCGGCTGTGGTTGGCGCGCAACCGGTGACGTGGCGCCCGCCCAGGCCCCGCCCCGCCCGACGGGTGACGAATGACGGGTGACGGGTGACGGGTGACGGGTGACGGGTGACGGGTGACGGGTGACGGGGAATCAGCAGCCCTACGGGGCAGCTGGTTCCCCTCGCAGGCCCCGAATGGTCTACGTTTCCTCATCCGTTCGCGACTGGCCGGTTCGTAGTCGACCCGGGCCGGGCAACTCTTCCGAGACCTGTGGGAGTTGCCCTGGACCGTGGGGGGACTGTGACCGTGCTGCGCGGCCGTGCGTTTCTGATGCTCGTTCTGGCGTCCCTCCTGGGCGCTTCGCTGGCGGGCGCTCCGCCCGCCGCCCCGGCGCCTGTGTGGCAGCGGGTCGCGCCGGGGGTGGAATACCGGTGGTTCGACCTTCCGTCCCCGCGTGGCACCGCGCGCGCCCATCTGCTGTCGGTGGACCTGGGCAACGCGCGTGTGTCGATGGGGCTGCTGTACCCGGGGGTGGTCGCGGCGCGCTCCCCGCTGTCCTCGCTGGCGGACAACGCCGGTGCGGTGGGCGGCGTCAACGGTGACTTCTTCCACCTGTCGGAGACGCAGCACCCGGGCGTGGAGGCCACCGGCGCCCCGGTGGGCCCCGCCGTCGCGGACGGGCGTCCCCTGAAGGCCGCGGTGCCGAACGGGCAGCGTTACGGGCCCGCCCTGCCACCCGGTACGAACACCCGCCACGTGCTGGGCGTCGGTGAGGACGGGCTGGCACGGGTCGGCGAACTGGCGCTGGACGGGACGGTGTCGTCGCAGCAGGGTGAGCTGCCGCTCGGCGGGCTCAACCAGTACGCGCTGCCGGTCGATGCGGTGGGGGTGTTCACCAAGGACTGGGGCGCCGCCTCACGTGTGCGTGCCACATGTGGCACGGACACACAGCGGGACGCGCCGTGCAGCACCGAAACCTACGAGGTGACGGTGCGCGGTGGTCAGGTCGTCGCGGTGTCGGAGAAACCCGGCCGGGGCGCGATCGCCCCGGGCACGGAGGTACTGGTCGGGCGTGAGGCGGGGGCGCGGGAGTTGCGCCGGATGGCGGTCGGTGACCAGGTGAACGTCAGGTACGCGCTCGCGGGCGGCACGTACCGCTTCGCGGTGGGTGGCTATCCGGTACTGCGCGCTGGGGAGCCGCTGAGCGGGATGGACAAGGTGACGCCCGCGGTACGCACGGCGGCGGGGGTCAGGGACGGCGGGCAACGGCTGCTGCTGCTGGCGCTGGACGGTTCGCCGGGGTTCCGCAGCGGGCTGACCGTCGTCGAGGTGGCGGACGCGATGCGGGACCTGGGCGCGTCGGACGCCGTCAATCTGGACGGCGGCGGCTCCTCCACCCTGGTGGCCCGGGAGGGCGGCGCGGCGAAGGTCAAGGTGCTCAACCATCCCAGCGGCGGCGCCCAGCGTGCCGTACCGAACGGCATCGGGATCTTCGTGCGCGGCGAGGAAAAGCCCTAGGGCTTGAAGTTGCTGACCACGTCGGCCGTGGCGGACACGCCGTTGTAGATGGTCGGCGCCAGGCTGGTGCTCGCGAGGAAGAACCCGAGCAGGCCGCACACCAGAGCGTGGGAGACCTTCAGCCCGCCGTTGCGCAGAAAGACCACCGCCATGATCAGCAGAAGCACCACCACGGAAATGGATACGGCCATGCGTCACCCTCCTCGGCCAGTCGCCGCACCTTTTGTGTGGCATTCGGCGGCCAGTCTGGCGGAGCCAAGGCGCCGTCCGGATGTACGGCATGTCGGCCGAACGGGTATTGCCGGACGGTGACCCGTTACTCGCGGTGGGCGCGGAGGAAGCGCGCGAGTCCGGCCAGGTCGTCGGTGTTGATGTGGTCGACGCGGGCGGTGAGCAGTTCGGCCCATACGGCGTCGCGGGCGGGCCCGGGCGCGTCGGGGGTGGCCCAGAACCGCAGGCGCCGGCCCTCGCGGTGGGCGGTGGTGACGAGTCGGTGGAGCGCGGCCCGCTCGGCGTCGGGGAAGGGGCCGGTGCCCTGCCAGCGGAAGGTGTGGGTCCAGTTGGAGCTGACCAGTGGGACGAGGGCGGCGGGGGCGGCGGTGCCCAGGTCGTCGAGGCGGCCGTCGTAGAAGGCGTACCGGAGGCCTTGCGCCTCCATGGGGGCGCGGGCCGCTCGGTCGCCGGAGACGACGGCCGTGACGGCCCCGGTCCGGACCGTGCCGTTGACACAGCTGCTCAGCATCCGCCGGTGGGCGGTCAGTTGGCGGTGCAGTTCCCGGTACGCGGCGACACCGTCGGCCTTGATGTCGATGAGGAGGTGCACGGGCCGGCGGTGGCCGGCGTACACGGAGCCGCGGTTGGCCTCCACACGGGCTGCCAGCGGGTCGAGGTACAGGGAGCGCAGAGTGCGCGTGGGGTCGAGCTGTGCGGGCTCGTGGGCGACGAGGAGCTCGCCGTCGACGAGGAAGACGTCGGCCTCGACGCTGGTGAAGCCGTGCGCCAGGGCGTCGTGCAGGGGCCGTCGGTGCAGGTAGTCGTTGTGCGCGTGGGCCCGGCGGAGGGGCCGCACGTGCGACGCGGGGGCGGGGCGCGCGGCCGCCCGCTGGACGGGCAGGGTGAGGGCGGTGGCGCCCGTGGCGAGGGTGACGACGGCGGAGCGGCGGGACAACGGCGCCATGGCTGCCTCCGGGGCACAGGGGTGGCGAGGACGGGAGGGATGGGAGGGAACGGGGACGAGACCGAGTATGCGGTCCCTGTCCACGAACCACCCTTGTCCTGCCGGGAGTTGGCCGATACGCCGCCGGTTCGTCGCCTCCGGTTCGTGTCACGGGCGCCGGCCGCGTGCCCCGCCCTCCGGAACTGCGTGTGACGGCCGCGCGCGGCCGCCCTCCGGCCGGCGCGGGATCAGCGCCGGCGGGCCCGCCTCACCTCGGGATGGCGGCCGGCGGCGTGCAGGTGCTCGAGCGCGTCGAGTACGACCGTACGGTCGTACCAGGTCAGCCAGCGGCCCACTTGGCGGCCGGTGTGCTCCAGCGCCTTGAGCTGGGCGGCGTGCAGGTCCTGGATGGGTTGCTCGAAATGGGCCGAGACCATTCCCACGCAGCGACCTCCGCTGACCAGCGGCACGCTGTGGGCCGCCCGGCTGCCCGCCTGCAGGATCGTCCGGCGGGCGTCCTCGGTGAAGACCGGGTCCGTGGCGACGTCGCGCACGGTGACCTGTGCGAGGTCCTTCGCCGCCTGCGCGCAGGCGGTTCCGTCCTCGCCGACGAAGTGGAAGAAGTCCACGAAGTCGTCGCTGAGCCCCTCGTGCTTCTCCAGCCACAGGCCGCCTGCCGTGTGGTCCCCGATCTGCACATTGCCCATGTGGGTGGTGGTGACCGCCATCGTCTGCGACAGGACCGCGCTCAGTACGGCGCCCCGGTGGGCGTGCGAGGCGTCGTCGATGGCCAGCGAGTCCAGTGCGGGGGCCGGGTGCTTCACCCGGCCGGGAAACCAGGTGTCGCTCCGGTCGCCGGGCCGTTCCAGCCGGACGACGGCGGCGGCCAGGGTGCGCAGCCTCACGTTGAAGCGCTGTGAGGCGAGCTGCAGCAGGGCGAAGGCGGCTTCGGCGTCCGCCAGGCGGTACCGCTCCTTGAGGATGCCCTGGGCCTCCGCGATCAGGGGCCGGTGACGAGCCTGGGCCTGGAGGTGACGGACCTGGTCACGCAGTCGCGCCAGCTCGTCGCCCGGGTCGCCCGTCTCCCACCCGTCGGCCTTGAACGTCTCGGTCATGGGGTGGCGCCTGCCCCCCGCGCTCCGGGTCACACCCCTCCGGCGGCACAGTCACCCCACTCCGTCGTCCGGTCGCACCAGCGCTCCAGCAGCACACGGTCATGGCCGACCGCGAGGAGGCCGGCCCCGTGGTCGCGGCGGTACGTCTCGACCACGGCGACCAGGGCGGCGGTGGTGGAGGCGTCGAGCATCGCGGTCATCTCGTCGCAGATCAGCCAGCGCGGGCGGAGCGCCAGGGCACGGGCGAGGCAGGCGCGCTGCAGCTGGCCGTCACTGACCTCGTGCGGGCGCCGCCCGAGCAGGTCGTCGGTGAGGCCGACCGTCGAGGCCAGTTCGGGCACCCGGTCGTCCACCTCGTCACGGCGGCCGGTCGCCCGCAGCGGCTCGGCGATCAGGTCGCGCAGCCGCAGCCGCGGGTCGGCGGACATGCGGGGCTGCTGGAACACCACACCGATCGCGGTGCGCAGGCTCCGGGGGGCGCGGTGGCGCCAGCCTCGTACCTCCTGGCCGTCCACGAGGACCCGGCCGGCGTCCGGCCGGTGCAGCAGGGCGGCGACCCGCGCGAGGGTCGACTTGCCGCAGCCACTGGGGCCGAGCAGGCCGACGGCCTCGCCGGGCTCGATGGTCAGGGACGCGGCGCGGAAGACGGGGGTACGGGGGTCGTACCCGGCGGTGATCGAGTCGAGCTCAAGCACGGACCGTCTCCTCGCTGTGGTGGCAGGCGACGCCGCCCTCGAAACGCGGCATCGTGCCGCAGGCGTCGCTCGCCCGGTCGCAGCGCGCGGCGAAGGCGCAGCCGTCGGGAAGGGCGCCCAGTTCGGGGGGCAGGCCCGGGATGGGGGTGAAGTCGCGTTCCGGGAGGGCGGCGAGCAGACCGCGGGCGTAGGGGTGCCGGGGGCCGGGGCCGCCGAAGAAGCGGTCGGCGTCGGTCAGTTCGACGATCCGGCCCGCGTACATCACGGCGACCCGGTCGGCGATCCGCTCGGCGGCCGCCAGGTCATGGGTGATCAGCAGCAGGGCGCGGCCGTCGTCGGCGTGGCGGCGCAGTTCGTCGACCGTGCGGTCGACCAGGTCGCGGTCGAGGCCGGTGGTCGGCTCGTCGGCGAGCAGCAGCGGGGCGTCGCCGATGAGCGCGAGGGCGGTGGCGGCGCGCTGGGCCTGGCCGCCGGACAGCTCGTGCGGGTGGTGGTCGAGGAGGCCGGCGGGGAAGGAGGCCCGTTCGGCCGCCGCCTCGGCCGCGGCGCGGAGGCCGGCGCGGGGGGTGCCGGTCAGCTCGCGCAGGGTCTCCTCCAGCTGGGCGCGGACGGTCCGTACGGGCGTGAGGTGGGCGGCCGGGGACTGCGGGACGAGTCCGATGCGCCGTCCTCGTACCGTACGGGCGAGGGTGCGCTCGTCGGCCGCGAGGAGTTCGATGCCGTCGATCGTCGCCGTACCGGTGGTCTGTGCGTTTCCGGGCAGCAGGCCGAGGAGGGCGGAGGCGAGGACGGACTTGCCGCAGCCGCTCTCGCCGACGAGGGCGAGGCACTCCCCCGCGGCGAGGTCGAAGCTCGCGCCGGTGACGGCGGCGATGTGGCGGCCGCCGCGCATCCGGAAGCGCACGGACATCTCTCGTACGGACAGAACGGGGCTCACAGCATCAGCTCCGATCGGCGGCGTGGGTTGAGCCGTTCCCGCCAGGCGCCGGCGAGGCCCGCGAGGGCGAGCGTCGGAATGATCAGGAACAGGCCCGGGAAGAGCGTCGGCCACCAGTCGCCGGCGAGCAGCGAACCGCGTGCCGTCTGCACCAGGTTGCCGAGACTGGCCTGGTGGGAGGGGAGGCCCAGGCCCAGGAAGGACAGCGCGGACTCGTGCCACATGGCGTGCGGCACCATCAGCACGGCTGCCAGGCCGGCTTGCGGCAACACCGCGGGCAGCAGGTGGCGGACCGTCACCCGCCACCGGGACGCGCCGCCGGAGATCGCCGCGTCGATGTAGGGGCGGGAGCGCAGCGAGAGCACCTCGGAGCGGACGATCCGAGCGGTGGACAGCCAGTGCGTGAGCGCGACGGAGACGATGACGGGCCATACGCCGGGGCGGAACATCGCCACGATGAAGATGCCGAGCAGCAGGTGCGGTACGGACGAGAAGGTGTCGACGAGCCGCATGACGAGCCGGTCGGTCCAGCCGCCGAAGGCCGCGGCCGCCGCGCCCACGGCAGTGCCGATGACGGTGGCGACGAGGGCCGCGACCAGACCGACGAGGAGGGAGACGCGCAGGCCGTAGACGCAGCGCAGCAGCAGATCGCGCCCCACGTCGTCGGTGCCGAACGGGTGCGCGAGCGACGGTGGCCGCAGCTTCAGCGACAGGTCGACGGCCTGCTGGTCGAGCTGGACGAGCGGCGGTACGACGAGCACGGCGATGACGACCGCCGCGACGATGACGGCGGAGACGGACACCCGGACGGTACGGGTGGAGCGGCGGGTGCGCCCGTGGGAGCGCCAGACGAGGTCAGCCATCGAAGCCCACCCTCGGGTCGGCGAGTCCGTACAGCAGGTCGGAGAGGAGGTTGCCGAGCAGAACCGCCGCCGTGGCGAGCACGGTCAGCGCGGCGAGCAGCGGGAAGTCGACGGAGGTGGCGGCCTGGACGGTCGCGGCGGCGATGCCGGGCCAGCTGAAGACGGTCTCCACGAGCAGCGCGCCGGTGATCAGTTCGGGCACGCGGGAGCCGATGAGGGTGAGCATCGGCAGCATGCCGGAGCGGAGCGCGTGCCCGAGGAGCACGGTGCGTTCGTTCAGGCCACGCGCGCGTGCGCCCCGCACGGGGTCCTCGTCGAGCGCGTCGGCGACGCCTTGGCGCACGTAGAGGAAGAACCACGGCAGTTGGGAGACGCCCAGGACGAGGGCGGGCAGCGCCAGGTGCGACACGACCTGGCCGAAGGTGACGGTCTCACTGGCGGTGTCGGTGAGGCCGCCGGCCGGCAGGACGTCCAGCTCCAGGGCGAAGAACCAGATGGCGAGCAGCCCGAGCCAGAAGGCGGGGGCGGCTTCCAGGGTGTACGCGGCCGAGCTGACGCACCGGTCGAGCCAGCCGCCCGGGCGGCGGGCGGCGAGGACGCCCAGCGCCGTACCGAGGAGGACGGCGACGGCGAAGGCGGTCGCGGCGAGCAGCGCCGACCAGCCGATGCGCTCGCCGATGACGTCGGCGACGGGCTGGCGCATGACGCTGGAGTCGCCGAGGTCGCCGGTGAGGACGGAGGTCAGCCAGTTCCACCAGCGCGGGACGAGCGGCTGGTCGACGCCGAGGTTGGCGCGCAGCTGGTCGAGGTTCTCCTGCGAGGCGGTGAGCCCGGCGGTGCCGGCGTACGCCTTGACGGGGTCGAAGGGGGAGGCGGCGGCGACGGCGAAGACGCCGAAGGTCACCACGAGGAGGACGGGGACGGCGAACAGGGCCCGCCGTCCCGCCATCCGCGCCATCGCCCCGAGGGGCAGGGCGCGGCTCACTTCTTCGGGGTCCAGTCCTCGACGTTCCACCACGGGCCGGCGGCGAGGCCGTGGTCGTGCGGCTCGACCTGGGTGGACAGCCCGTTCCACGCGTCGTCCACGACGTACACGTGGTCGATGTGGGTGAGGAAGGTATACCCCGGGTTCTTCACCAGCTCGCGCTGGACGGTGTCGTACGCGGCCTTCCGGGCTGCCTTGTCGTTGGTCGTGCGGCCGGTTTCGAGGGCCTTGTCGACGGCGGGGTTGTCGTACCAGGCCATGTTGTTGAAGCCGTCGCCGCCGAGGGAGGACGTGAGGAGCAGGTACTGGTCGAAGTCGGGGTCGCCGGGCGAGCCGCCGCCCGCGAGGACCGCGTCGTGCTTCATGCGCGGCTCGATGACCTCCCAGGTGCCGGCCTGGGTCTTGATGTCGATGCCGGCCTTCTTGGCGTCGGAGGCGTAGGCGAGGGCGTGGTCCTGGCGGAGCTTGTCGCCGGAGAGGTACCACAGGGGGAAGGTCGCGCGGACGCCGTCCTTGACGCGGATGCCGTCGGGGCCGGGCTTCCAGCCGGCGTCGTCGAGGATCCTCTTGGCCTTGGCGAGGTCGTGGGGGCGCTCGGTTCCCTTGGTGAACCACTCGCTGTCGGTGGGGACCGGGCCGTAGGCGGGCTTTCCGGCACCTTCGAGGATCTGGTCGACCATGGCCCGGCGGTCGACGGCGACGTCGAGGGCGCGGCGGACCGCGGTGTCGCCCGTGACCTTGTTGTGGGTGGGCAGGGTCACCAGGCGGTAGTCGTAGGTCGTCGCCTCGTAGGTCTTCTTGGCGCTGTCGCCCTTGAAGCCCTTGGCGAGGTTCGGGGGCAGGATCGCGCCGTCGAGGTCGCCGGAGCGGAGGCGGGTGGCGCGGACGTCGTCGTCCTTGATGATCGCCATGGTGAACTTCTTCACCTTGGGGGCGCCGCCCCAGTAGTGCGGGTTCGCCTTGAAGCTGATCTTCTCGCCCTTGGACCAGCCGGTGAGGACGTACGGTCCGGTGCCGACGGGCCTGGTGGTGAACGGGCCGCTGTTGACGTCCTGCTTCGCCGCGATGTGCTCGGGCGCGATGCCGAGGACGGTGCGCTCGGCGAAGGCGGCGTAGGGGTACTTGAGGGTGAAGACGACGGTGTCGTCGCCGGCCGCCTTGACGTCCCTCAGGGCGTCCAGCTCGGTCTTGGAGGCGTTGTTGGTCTTCTTGTCGAGGATGGTGCGGTAGGTGAAGACGACGTCCTTGGCCGTGAAGGGCTTGCCGTCGCTGAACTTCACGCCCTTGCGCAGCTTGTACGTGTACGTCAGGCCGTCCGCGCTCACCCGGGGCAGCGCCACCGCGAGGGCGGGCTTCAGCTTCATGTCGCCGTCGAAGGCGAGCAGCCCGTCGAAGATCTTGGAGTTGCCGTCCTTGCCGTAGCCGAGCAGGGGGCTGAGCGACTCGGGCTCGTACGCGATGCCGACGACCGCGCTCTCCCCCGCGGCGGAGCCGGCTCCGGAGGCGCCGGGGTTCGAGCAGGCCGCCGCGGTGATGGCCAGGGCACCGGCCAGCGTGGCGGCGGCCATGCCGCGTATGGATCGGGCGGTCATGGTTCCACACCCCTCGTGAAGCTAGTGAAGATCAGCTGCTGTTGCGAACGATTCGCAATTAAACAGCATGTAGAGGGGTGTGCGCCTCTTCCGGTCCTTACCGGATCATGCCGGGGCGGGGAGATCGGCCAGGTCGGCAACGGTGCGCTTGTGGTGCGCCACCGATCCCAAGGCGATCTGGCTGGATTTGGCCCGCTTCAGATAGAGATGCGCGGGATGTTCCCAGGTCATACCGATGCCGCCGTGCAGCTGGACGCACTCCTCGGCGGCGTGCACCGCCACGCGCGAGCAGTACACCTGCGCGACGGCCACGGCGAGCGGCGCCTCGGTGCTGCCGGTGGCGAGCGCGTCGGCGGCGTTGCGGGCGGCGGCTCGGGCGTTCACCACCTCCAGCCAGAGCTGCGCCATGCGGTGCTTGAGCGCCTGGAAGGAGCCGACCGGCCGGTTGAACTGGTGACGCTCGCGGGTGTGCCGGACGGTCTCCTCCAGGCACCACTCGGCGAGCCCGAGTTGCTCGGAGGCGAGCAGCCCGGCCCCGGCGAGCAGGCCCCGGCGCACCGCCTCGCGGGCGGCGCCGGAGTCCGCGAGGCGGGTGCCGCCGTCGTCGGCGGTCACGGTCGCGAGCGGGCGGGTCAGGTCGAGCGGGGTCTGCGGGGTGATCGTGGCGTCGGCGGCGTCGACCGCGTACAGCCCGTCGGGGCGCACCACGAGCAGGACGTCGGCGCGGTCGGCGTCGGCCACGCCGGTGACGGTGCCGGTGGCCGCCGGCTCGTGACCGGGCCCGGCGGAGAGCGGGACGGCGAGCACCGCGACCTTGCGCCCGGCGGCGAGCTCGCCGAGCAGGTCACCGGCCTGGACGGCCAGCAGCGTCTCGGTCGCGACGACGCAGCTGGTGAGGTACGGGACCGGCGTCACCGCGCGGCCGAGTTCCTCCAGCACGACGGCGGCCTCGCGGTGGGACGCGCCCTGGCCGCCGAGCTTCTCGGGGACGAGGAGCCCTGCCGTGCCCATGTCGGCGGCGAGCGCCTTCCAGAGGGCGGGGTCCCGGGAGCCGGTGTCCTCGACGCGGCCGGTCAGGTCCGCCGGGTCGGCGCGGCCGGCCAGGAGGGAGCGTACGGCGGCACGCAGGTCGCCCTCGGCCTCGAAGTACAGCAGGTCCGTCATCGCGCCAGGTCCTTCCATGCGACGTCCTTGTCGTTGCGCGGCTCGGCGGGCAGCCCGAGGACGCGTTCCGCGACGATGTTCAGCAGCACTTCGCTCGTACCGCCCTCGATGGAGTTGCCCTTGGAGCGGAGGTAGCGGTAGCCGGCATCGCGCCCGGTGAAGTCGACGTGCTCGGGGCGGCGCATGGTCCAGTCCCCGTACAGCAGGCCCTCCTCGCCGAGGAGTTCCACCTCCAGGCCGCTGATCTCCTGGTTGAGGCGGGCGAAGGCGAGCTTCATGCCGCTGCCCTCGGGGCCCGGCTGGCCCGCGACGAGCTGCTGGCGCAGCCGCTCGCCGGTGAGCCGGGCGACCTCGGCGTCCACCCACAGGTCGAGCAGCCGCTGCTGGAGGTCGTGGGTGCGCAACTCGGGCCGTTCGCGCCAGGTGCGCGAGACGGGGCCGATCATGCCGCCCTCGCGCGGGATGCGGGCGCCGCCGATGGCGACGCGCTCGTTGTTCAGCGTGGTCTGGGCGACCTTCCAGCCGTCACCGACCTCGCCGAGGCGGTGTGCGTCCGGGATGCGCACATCGGTGAGGAAGACCTCGTTGAACTCGGCCTCGCCGGTGATCTGGCGCAGCGGCCGGACCTCGACGCCCGGGTCGGTCATGTCGCACAGGAAGTAGGTGATGCCCCGGTGCTTGGGCAGGCCGGGATCGGTACGGGCGATGAGGATCGCCCAGCGGGCGACGTGGGCGCTGGACGTCCAGACCTTCTGGCCGTTGACGACCCAGGTGTCGCCGTCCCGGACGGCGCGGGTGCCGAGCGCGGCGAGGTCGGAGCCGGCGCCGGGCTCGCTGAACAGCTGGCACCAGACCTCCTCCCCCACCCACAGGGGGCGCAGGAAGCGCTTCTTCTGCTCCTCGGTGCCGTACGCGAGGATCGTCGGGGCCGCCATGCCGAGGCCGATGCCGATGCGGCGCGGGTCGTTGTCGGGGGCTCCGGCGGCTTCGAGTTCGGCGTCGACGACGGCTTGGAGGGAGCGGGGCGCGTCGAGCCCGCCGAGGCCCACGGGGTAGTGGACCCAGGCGAGGCCGGCGTCGAAGCGGGCCTTGAGGAAGTCGGTGCGGTCGGTGCCGGCGGGCGGGTACGCCGTGAGCAACTCCTGCGTACGGGCGCGCAGTTCCGCGGCGTCCGTCATCGTGCGGCTCCTTCCGTGACGGCCGGGGCGGCCGGGGCGGCCGGGAGGACGACCAGGCGGCCGGTGGTCGTGCCGTCGGCGACGCGCTGCACGGCGGCCGCCGCGCCCTCGAAAGCGACCCGGTCGCTGATCAGGGGCTTGATCAGGCCCTTGGCCGCGTACTCGGTGAGGGTGTCGTGGCAGCGGCGGATCGCCTCGGGGTCCTTCTGGTTGTACAGGCCCCAGTGCAGCCCCATGATCGAGTAGTTCTTGACGAGGGCGTGGTTGAGGGCGGGGGCCGGGATGTCACCGCTCGCGAAGCCGACGACCACGATCCGGCCCTCGAAGGCCACGCACTTGGCGGACTTGGCGTACGCGTCGCCGCCGACCGGGTCGTAGATCACGTCGGCGCCCCGGCCGCCGGTGGCCTCCTTGACGGCCGCGACGATGTCGTCGCCGCGCCGGTCGATGACGACGTCGCAGCCGAGCTCGCGCGCGACCTCCGCCTTCCCGGCCCCGCCGACGACCCCGATGACCTTCGCGCCGGCCGCCTTGCCGAGCTGCACGGCGGCGCTGCCGACACCGCCCGACGCGGCGTGGACGAGGAGCGTCTCGCCCTCCTTCAGGGCCGCCCGGCGGTGCAGTCCGAACCAGCCGGTCTGGTAGCCGATGTGGAGGGCGGCGGCCTCGGCGTCGTCGAGCGCGTCGGGCGCGGGCAGGACCGCCGCCTCGTCGGCGACCACGTACTCGGCGAGTCCGCCGTGGGGCAGGGCGGGCGTGGCGATCACCCGGCGGCCGTCCTCGGTCTCGCCGCAGACCTCAACGCCCGGAGTGAAGGGCAGCGGCGGCCGCACCTGGTAGTGGCCGCGGCACAGCAGCGCGTCGGGGAAGTTGATGTTCGCGGCCCTGACCTTGATCAGGAGCTGCCCGTCGCCGGGCGTGGGCCGGTCCACCTCTTCGCGCCGCATCACCTCGCTCGGCTCGCCGTTCCGGTGTACTCGCCATGCCTGCATCGAGGGCCTCCACAAAGAGTCGGGCAGTACCGCGCTGGGTCGCACTGGTCCGCATACTAAGCGGTCGCTTGCCGAGAGGGAACATGTTCTGGAGATCCCCGGGAATCGTCGGGGCGCCGGTGAGGTGCTCACCCCCGTGGTTGAACGTCGTCCGACCCGGATCCGTATGGATCGGCGGTCCGCACTCCCCCGTGCGGGCCTTCCTCGGGCAGGGAGGGCAGTTCCATGGCCGGCGACATCACCACGCTTTTCCGGGCGTCCACCGCACACAGCCCCTCGATCGCCATGCTCGACCGGGCGGGCGGCGGGGGCGCCGGCGGGGCACCCGGCCGGATCATCGACTTCTGTATCCCGTGCAACCCCTACTTCCCCACGCCCGCGATGTTCGAGCGGCTCGGCGGACGCCTCCGAGAGATCCTCACGTACTACCCGAGCGGTGCGGACACCATCACCGCCGAGCTCTGCCAGACCCTGGGACTCAATCCGCAGACCGTCGCGATGGGCAACGGCTCCACCGAGCTGATCACCTGGATCGACCACCTGCTCGTCCGGGAATCGCTCGCCGTACCCGTGCCGACCTTCGGCCGGTGGACCGATCAGCCCATGGAGACCGGCAAACGCGTCGACATGATGCTGCTGCCCGAGGCCCACGGCTTCCGGCTCGATCCCGACGCCTTCGTACGGTTCGTCCGCGCCAGACGGTCCCGAACGGCGGTCATCTGCAATCCGAACAACCCGGACGGCGGGCTGCTGGCCAAGGACCAGGTACTGGCGCTGTGCGACATCCTCCAGGACCTGGACCTGGTGGTGGTCGACGAGTCGTTCCTCGAATTCTCCGACGCGGCCGCCGGGACGAGCATCGTCGAGGAGGCGGTGCTGCGGCCGCATGTGATCGTGCTGCGCAGCCTCGGCAAGAACTTCGGTCTGCACGGCGTGCGTTTCGGGTACCTCGTCGCCAACCCGGCGCTCGCCGGGCGGATCCGCTCGATGCTGCCGAAGTGGAACCTCAACTCCTTCGCGGAGGCGGTGGTGTTCATGCTCAAGGAGCACCGCCAGGAGTACGAGGAGAGCCTGCGCCGGTCCCGGCAGGACCGGCAGGACATGACGGCCCGGCTCTCGGCCCTGCCCGGGCTGACCGTTTACCCCTCGCAGGGCAATTTCGTCTACGTACGGCTGCCGGTGGGCGTGGACGGGGTGGCGTTGCGCGACCGGCTGCTGACGGAACACGCCGTGCTGGTGCGCGAGTGCGGCAACAAGGTGGGCAGTTCCAGCCGGTTCCTGCGGCTGGTGGTCCGCCCGCCGCAGGAGGTGCGCCACCTGGTGTCGGCGCTGGAGCAGGTGTTGTACGGAGGCTCCGCGCAGCCGGCTCCCATGCCGGTAACGCCGCTGTCCGCACCGGCGGTGGCGCCGGTCGCGGGCGCCCCGCACGGTCTGCAACTCGTCCCCGCCTCGGCACCGGTCCTGGCGCCCGCGCGGGCGCCGATGGCCCCCGCCGCGACCGCCGCCGCCGTGCCGGTCGTGGGTCCCATGGCCATGGCCAGGGGGTACACCTCCTCCGGCACCGCGGCCGTCGACCGGCTCGTCAGCGGCTGAACAGCTCGAACGTCACGGCCCGACGCCCACCGAACCGTGGCGCCGCCGCCTGGGCGTTGCCGGTGAGGAAGGTACGGCAGTATTCCTCCGGGTCCTGATCGGTGAGCACCTCGATGTAGGCGCGGTGTTCCAGCAGCGACTGTACGGCCCGCTCCAGGCCGGGCGTCGCGTCGACGGCGTGCGTCGGGGAGGACGAACCCGCGACGGCCACCCAGCGCACACCGTCCCACGGTTCGAGGCCCTGCTCGATCAACTCCGGGAAGATCCAGCGGTTCCCGGCGTCGCCGGCCGCGTCCAGGGTGGCGCGGCCGACGGCCACGTGGTCGGGGGTGTTCCAGGCGACCCCGCCCCAGGTGTCACGGTGGTTGAGCGTGATGACCAACTCGGGCCGGTGGCGCCGGATCGCCGCCGCGATGTCACGGCGGAGCCCGAGACCGTACTCGATGACGCCGTCCTTGTAGTCGAGGAACTCCACCTCCGACACCCCGACCACCGCCGCGCTGGCCCGCTGCTCCCGCTCGCGCAGCGGCCCGCAGGTGGCGGGGTCGATGGTGTCGATGCCCGCCTCGCCGCGGGTCGCGAGGAGGTAGGTGACCTGACGGCCGTCGTCGGTCCAGGAAGCGACGGCGCCGGAGCACCCGTACTCCAGGTCGTCGGGGTGCGCGACGACGGCGAGCGCGCGCTGCCAGTCGTCGGGCATCGGCTGGAGCTGGTCGTTCTCATGATCGGTCATGGCGGCAGGATACGGTCGTGATCACCGCCGGGGCCCGGGTTTCCGGCTCCGGCCCGGGCGAGGGCGGGCCGCCCGCCTGCTCGTGCGCGCGTCCGGTACCCACGGACCCCCGCCCGCACGGGTGCTGCTGCGGGCGGGGGCGGCCGGGAGAGGCGACCGTGCTGGGCGGGTCAGCCGGTGGGGGACCTTTCCGCCGACCTGATCCGGTCACGGATCCACACACCGGCCGGCTTCAGTGAGCCGGTTCCGGCCCAGGGGCCGTTGTTCGCACAGGTGCCGACCCTGAAGACGGCGCCGGAACGGTGGTCGTCGGAGAAGTTCCAGTTGACCCAGCTGATCTTCTTCTTCGCCATCAGGTCGAGATAGCGCTGCGCCATGGCGAAGTCGTCGGCGCCTTCGCCCGCGTAGTCCTGCGTGCCGAACTCGGTGACGAAGACGGGCAGCTTGTCCGCCGCTCTGGAGAGGGTGTGCAGGTACTCGTCGCGGTGCGAGGCGGCGTAGAAGTGGAAGGTGTACATGATGTTGGAGGCGCGTACCGGATTGCTGACGACCTCCGTCTCGTCGGATCCCTCCGAGACGCCGAACGACGACCACGCGCGCGTGCCGACGAGAATCGGGCTGCGCGGGTCCTGGGCACGGATGACGGGGATCAGCTCCTCGGCGTAGCTCCTGACGCGGGACCAGCTGACGCCGCTGGGTTCGTTGGCGATCTCGTACAGCAGGTTCTTCTTGCCGCCGTGGCGCCGGGCGATCTCGGAGAAGAAGGTCTTGGCACGGCTCAGGTTGTGGTGGGGATCGCCGGGGCTGAGCATGTGCCAGTCGACGATGGCGTACATGCCGCGGGCGGTGGCCTGTTCGATGATGGAGTGCACGAGGTCGGTGTAGCCGCGCGGGTCGGTTTCGTAGCCGCCCTCCTGGATGTACAGGGAGATACGCAGGACGTCCGCGTTCCAGTCGGTGGCCAGGGCGTCCAGTGAACCGTTGGTGACGCACTGGCGGTACCACTGCAAGCCGTGCGTGGACATGCCGCGCAGCTGGACGGGGGTGCCGTCCTGGTTGCAGAGCTTGGTGCCGCAGACCTTGAGCCTGCCGTTGAGGGCGACCGGTGTCGCGGCGGTGGGGGCGGATGAGGTGTTCACGGTTCCCTGATCCGCGCCGGTCGTGGCGGCGGCGGGGACGGTGAGGGTGGTGACGGCGGCGAGGGCGACGAGGAGCGCGGCGAGGAGGGTGCCGGCGCTGCCGAGGGGACGTGTGCGGATCCGTGCCGGTCTCATGGGGGGCTCCGATGCGTTGACGGGAGTCGAGACTGGAAGGAAACTTTCCTAACTGGTGGATATCAGACGGGAGTTACCGCTCGCAAGGTTCATGACAATGTGTGGCGTTCACGGAGATGGACGACGCGGGCTCGGCCGTCGTCGGATTGCTCGGTTGCGGAGGCGGGCCCGGCCTGCCGCACCCGCATCTGCTCCGGGCGAAGGCCGGGTTCGCGCACTCGGTGATGGACACCCGCGGCCGGGGCAGCGGCCGGACCGGCCGGGGGATGCCCGGGGTGTGGACGCCCGTGCGACGGCCGTTCGGGGGAACGGCATACTGACCGACCGGGCGCGATCACTTCCGACATGCTAGGAGCAGCCATGGTTGACCGGATCGCCACGGAGAAGACGACCTTCAGGCCGGTCTTCGAGGTGGGATCGTCCTTCATGGAGCAGGCGCAGGGCATCGAGGCCCGGTTCCAGCACGCGATCGCCCCGGCGACGGTGGACTTCGACTTCGGCGAGATCAGCCGGGCGGCGAACGGTATCCCCGACAGCTCGACCGTCAAGATCATCCGCGGCTGGGGTCTCCAGGAGACCGCTCCCGTCAGCGTGATGGTCCTCTCCCTCAAGGAGGCCGTACGCCAGGCCCTTCCGGAACCGTTCGCCAACCCCGCCTTCTGGGACAAGGCCGAAGGGGCGCTCACCGACGCCTTCGTGGGGCTGTACGGCCAGACCGGTACCCACCTCTCCTTCTACCGGGAGGAACCGGACTACACCAGCTACTACTACAACCTGTTGTTCGCCCTCCAGGACGAGGAGACCGGGAACTCCGTCTACGCCGTCGCCTTCTGCGCCAATGTGACGGTCGCCCTGAGCCCGGAGAGCGTCCGGGACCTGACGGTCGAGGACACGGCGCAGTACACGATCCGCGTCAACGCCATCACCGTGCGGCGGACGACACCGCCGTCCGCCGGCTGACCGCGCCGCGGCCGGCGGTCGCCGCGCCCAGGGCGTGTCTTTTGGATCAGGCCGGATCAGCGAGCGGGGGCCGGTTCGTGCAGATGCAAGGCGGAGGTGGGGTCCCCCTCCCCTGCCTTCGGCAGGGGGAGGAGCCACTGCGGAGCATGGGCGACCGACGACAACGCAGCAGATGCGCGTGCCAGGGCTCGCGAGCCCGGCAGGATCCGAAAGACACGACCTACGCGCTCGGCGCGGGGCGCGGCGTCCCGGCGGGAGCGGTGACACGGTCGGGGAGGCGGTTGCCGACGCTCCGGTACGTGAGCGGCAGGCCGGCCAGCCGCTCGGGCAGCAGGCAGTTCTTCCCGTCCACGACCACCGCGGGCGGCGCCATGCGGGCGGCCATCAGGGACCAGTCGGCTTCGATGGCCTCCGGCCATTCCGTGAGGACGACCGCCGCCCGGGCGCCCTGAACGGCGGCCCGCAGGTCGGGGCACGGCTGGGCGCCGGGAAAGAGCTGTCGCAGGTGTTCGGGGTCCGTCGCCGGATCCCAGATGCGGACGGCGGCCGCCTCGGCGACCAGCTGGGGGACGAGGACCAGGCTGGGCGCCGCCCGCATGTCGTCGCTCCACGGCTCGTAGCGCGCTCCGAGGACGGCGATCTCGCAGTCGGCCAGCTGTTCGCCCAGCTCTTCGCGCAACATGTCACGCACCACACTCGGCTGTGCGCGGTTGACGGCGATGGTCGCGTCGAGCAGGGGTGTCGGCACGCCCCGGCCGGCCGCCCAGTGGGCCAGGGCCGCGGTGTCCTTGGGGAGGCATGAATCGCCGAAGCCGAGCCCCGGCTGGAGGAAGGCGTGACCGATCCGCGGATCGAGTCCCGCGCCCTGCATCACCTTGTCGATGTCGAGGTCCGGCGCGGCACACAGCCGTGCGAACTCGTTGGCGAAGCTGATCTTCATGGCGAGGAAGGTGTTGCTGGCGTACTTGATCATCTCGGCGGTATCGGGCGTGGTCACCACCCAGGGGCAGCTCAACTCCCCGTACAGCCGGTGCAGCAGCGGCAGTGCGCCCTGCGACCACAGCCCCACCACCGTGCGCGAGGGGGACGTCCAGTCGTCCAGGGCACTGCCCTGGTTGAGGAACTCGGGGTTGTAGGCATAGCGGTCGCGCATCTGCGGATGCGCCTGGAGGAGCCGGGCGCTGGTGCCGGGCGGCACCGTGGACTTCAGCACCACGGCCGGCGGCGGCAGCAGGGCCGCCACCTCCGCGAGGGCCGAGGTCACATGGGACAGGTCGGCGGCCCCGGCCTCGTCGGGCGGTGTGCCCACCGTGATCAGGACGACCTCGAAGGGTTGTCTCAGGTGGGTGTGCGCCAGGTCCGACGCGAAGGTCAGCCGCCCGGTCTCCCGCGCCAGCGTCAGCTCCTCCTGGAGCCCCGGCTCGGACACCGGCGTGCGGCCCGCCTCCAGGGCTGCCAGCCGGGCAGGCTCGCGCTCGATGCCCGTCACATGATGCCCCTGCCGGGCGAGGGCGACTGCCCCGGTCACTCCGACATAGCCCTGCCCAACGATGGCGACCCGCACGTGACTCTCCCGACACCCCGTCGATACCAGCGGAACCTGCTGCCGCTCCATACACGGAAACGCCAGCTTGCGACCCCCGGCACCGCCGGGCCACCGGTCCCGGCCGGACGGGTGACGCGGGTGACCGGCGACCGTGTCATTTCTGCTGTCGGCGAGCCAGGCGAATCCGCCCCCGCCCTCGTGGCCGCCGTCGTGACCGTGCTCCTGGCCCCCGCCCTCAGCGGGATCCGCGGAGTGCGGCAGCAGCCGGGGAGGCCTCGCACCAGCTGAAACTCCCCTGGCCGCCCTGCGGCTGCGCCTGGACAACCTGGAGCCCGATGTGGCCGTCCATGCCAGGACCGGCCTGACGGCGGTGATGACCGAGACGGAACGGCTGGCCCGTATGGTCGAGGGACCGCTGGCGATGGCACGGCTCGACGAGAAGGCCGTCATGCGTGT
Source organism: Streptomyces sp. NPDC000229 (assembly GCF_040300825.1). Classification (NCBI taxonomy): domain Bacteria; kingdom Bacillati; phylum Actinomycetota; class Actinomycetes; order Kitasatosporales; family Streptomycetaceae; genus Streptomyces; species Streptomyces sp. NPDC000229. The sequence goes on along the minus strand of NZ_JBEPEL010000006.1, from coordinate 31,024 downwards.
GCCCGTCGACCTCGACCGCCTCGCCGTCGACCGGGTGCAGACCTGGACCCCCGTGTTCCACGCCCCGCCCGTGACCGAGGCGCCCGTGTCAGTCCGCCCTGCGTGTTCCCTCCGGCAGGTGGACCACTATCAGCGCGAACGCCGCCAGCACGACGTAACGCAGGGCCGAGTCCAGGCCGTTCCAGTCGGAGGACTGCCACATGGCGAACCACTCTCCCCCGATGCCGAAGAAGCCGAGACCGAACAGCAGCAGCACCATCACCAGGCCCGCCGTGCTCGTCCGGCGGGCCCGGTCATAGGCCTTCCGCCGCAGCCCGACGACCCAGAGCCAGGTGGCGAGGAGGAGGACGGACGCGGTGAGGACCTCCCAGGCGATGATGGCGATGTAGGCCGCGTTCTGGAGGGCGGGTGAGGTGACCGCCCGCCACATCAATTGCGGGTCCTTGAAGGTGGTGTCCATGGCGAGGACGTGCTGGACGAACTGCTGGTTGGTCCCGAAGTCGGTGATGTTGCCGAAGGCCACCAGGGCCATGGACAACGCGACGGTGCCCGTCAGAGCGGCCGCCGCGACGGGCAGGGTGCCCAGCCGGAGAAGCCGGTCCATCGGGGTGCCGGTGCGTTCGGTGGTGCCTGACACGTGGAATTCCCCTCATCAGCCTGGTCATTGAGCGCAACCTCGCTCCGGATCTTTTCATCATCCTCCCTGCGACAGGTCAACACAGCAGTGAGGAACGGACGATGAAGCAGACGGCGACACCGGGGAGCGGCACGCGGACGGAACCGGACGGCGGCGGGACGAGCCGTCGTCGCCTCCTGGGGGCGGGCGCGGCCGCCGCGGTCTCCGGGGCGTTCCTCACGGGGATGGCGGGCACCCGGGCGACCGGCGCGGGAGCCGGAGCGGCGGGCAGGGCGGCGGGCGCGCCCCGCGCGGCGGACTGGGCGGCGCTGGCCAAGGGGCTGGACGGGACACTGGTCCGGCCCGGCGACCGCGACTACGACGTGGCCCGGACGCTGTTCAACCCCCGGTTCGACGCCGTGCGCCCCGCCGGGATCGCGTACTGCGCCCGGCCCGAGGACGTCCGGGGCTGCCTGGAGTTCGCCCGCCGGCACGGGGTGCCGGTGGCTGTACGCAGCGGAGGGCACTCGTACGCGGGCTGGTCGTCGGGACCGGGTCTGATCGTGGACGTGCAGCGGATGGCGTCCGTCTCGCTGACGGGCGGCACCGCGGCGATCGGCGCGGGGGCGAAACTCATCGACGTCTACGACCGGCTGACCGCCCGTGGCCGGACCGTGCCGGCCGGGTCCTGCCCCACCGTGGGCGTCGCCGGGCTGGCGCTCGGCGGCGGTATCGGTGTCGTCAGCCGCGCCTACGGCCTGACCAGCGACAGCCTCACGGGGGCCAGGATCGTGACCGCCGACGGCCGGATCCGGGACGTGGACGCCAAGCGCGACCCCGATCTGTTCTGGGCCCTCCGGGGCGGCGGCAACGCCCAGTTCGGCGTCGTCACCGAGCTGCGGATGCGGACGCACCCTGCGCCCGAGTGCACCACGTTCTTCCTCAGCTGGCCCTGGTCACGGGCCGCCGCCGTGGTACGGGAGTGGCAGCGCTGGGCGCCCCTCGCGCCCGACGGGATCTGGGCGAACCTCCACCTGGCCGCCCCGGTGGGCGGACGGCCCGGGTCGGTGCGCGTCGGCGGTCTCGCCCTCACCGGCCGGGCGGACCTGGAGAACCGGCTGGACCGGCTGGCCGACGCCATCGGGACGGCTCCCAAGGCCACGTCGATCCGTACCCTCCCGTTCATGGACGCGATGAAGGTGATGGGCGGGGTGTCCGGCTGGACCATCCCGCAGGCCCACCAGAAGGGGTCCCTGCCGGGCCGCACCCCGCAGGGCCGGGTGGCGCGCGAGTCGTACACCGCGCGCTCCGACTTCTACACGCGCGTCATCCCGGCCGCAGGCGTCAAGGCGCTCATCGCCCGGGTGGAACAGCTGGCGCGGCTCAGCGGGGGCGGGGCGGGCAGCGTCGCGCTGGACGCCATGGGCGGCGCGGTGAACCGGGTGCGGGCGGCCGACACCGCCTTCGTCCACCGTGACGCGCTGTTCCTGGCCCAGTACATCGTCTCCTGGCCCGACCGCGCCCCCGCGGCGACGGTCGCCCGGCACCGGGCGTGGCTGGACGCCACGTACGACGTGATGCGGCCGTGGGCGAGCGGTCAGGCGTACCAGAACTACACGGACCCGGCGCTGCGGGACTGGCGCCGGGCCTATTACGGCGCGAACATCGACCGCCTGGTGAAGGTGAAGGCGGCGTACGATCCCGGTCGGCTCTTCCGCCACGCCCACACCTTCTGAGGCACGGTCACGGTCACCGGTTCGTCCCCTTCCGGAGGGCGGATGTCAGTGGTGGGTGTCACGCTTCTGCCGTACGCGATTTCCGTGACACCCGCGAAACGAGGCAAGCGCCGTGATCACCACTGACTTCGCCCCCGGTTCCCCCTGCTGGCTCGACCTCGGCGCGCCCGACATCCCGGCGGCGGCCGATTTCTACGGCTCGGTGTTCGGCTGGGAGTTCCAGCCGTTCAGCCCCGAGGAGGGGGACTACGGTTCCTTCAAGCTGGACGGCAAGACGGTCGCCGGGCTCGGGAAGCTCACCGAGGAAGGCGCCCGGTCGGCCTGGATGATCTACTTCAACACCCCGGACGCCGACGCCACCACCGAGGCCGTGCAGCGGTCCGGCGGCAGGGTCCGGGTCGCCCCGATGGACGCCGGCGGCGAGGGCCGGATGGCCCAGTACACCGACCCGCAGGGGGGTCAGTTCGCCGTGTGGCAGCCTGGGTCGTTCAAGGGCGTGGAGGCGGTGGACGGCCCGGGGAGCCTGGGCTGGATCGAGCTGTACACGACGGACGCGGCCGCGGCCAAGGAGTTCTACGGGAACCTGTTCGGCTGGGAGACGCAGGACATGGACCTCCCGGGCGGCGGCGGGACGTATTCGCTGATCTCCCCGTCCGGCCTGCCTCCGGAGCGTATGCACGGCGGTCTGATGCAGCTCCCGGCCGACGCCCTCACCCTGACCGGCGGCCGTCCGTACTGGCACCCGGTCTTCGGCTCCACCGACTGCGACGCGACGGTCACCAGGGTCAGGGAGAAGGGCGGCACCATCCAGATGGGCCCCGAGGACGCGCAGGACGTCGGGCGCCTCGCCGTCTGCGTCGACCCGGCCGGCGCGGACTTCGTGGTCCTCACCCCTGTGCAGGGCTGAGCCCTGGGGCGGCGGTAGCCGGCCGGAGACCCGACGTGAGGTCCACCGGGCGGAAACCCGCCCGGAGGACCTCACGTCTCACGGTGCCGTTCACCGGCCGCCTTTCCGGCCTACGTCGTTCGCCCCGCTCCTTCGCCGCGGGCGTCCAGCCGCTGATGGACGAGGCGCGCGACGTCTGCCAGGGCCAGGCCCTTGCCCATGAGTTCGGCGGGCGAGATGGTCAGGTCGAAGCGGCTGCGGACGGCCACGAGGAGTTCGGCGCCCATGAGGGAGTCCAGTCCGTAGTCCTCCAGACGGCGGCGGGGATCCAGCTCTTCGCTGCTCATGTGCAGCACCCCTGCCAGCAGGTTCGCGAGCATGGAGGTGACGGCGGCCTCGGCGGCCTCGGGTGCCATGTGGGAGAGGTCCCGCAGCACGTCGGCCTGGGCCCGGTCGTCGTCGCCGGTGTCGCCCGGCACGAGCGTGCCGAAGCGCGGGCTTGCGAGCAGGGGGAGCAGGCCTTTGGCGCGCCCCCAGTCACAGCGCTCGACGCCGGCGACGGCGGTGCCGTCGGCCAGCAGCGGGCCGGCCGCGCTGAAGGCCTCGCGCGGTGTGAGGGGAACCATTCCGAGGCGTGCGACGGAATGCTCCAGGTCGTGTCGGGCGACATAGCCCGTCTCCCCGATGGCGCCCCAGGCGATCGTCGTGGCGGGCAGCCCGGCCGCCGCGCGGTGCCGGGCAAGTGCCTCCAGGTAGGCGTTGCCTGCCGTGTAGGGCGCCTGCGCCACGTTGCCGATGGCGGCGGTGAGGGAGGAGTACGCGACGAACAGGTCCAGCGGCCGGTCGCGGGTGAGCCGGTCCAGCAGGGCTCCGCCGGTGGTCTTCGGGGCCAGGACGGCGTTGACGCGGGCGTCGGTGAGCTCGGTGAGCGGCGCGTCGTCCAGGTGCATGGCACAGTGCACCACCCCGCGCAGCGCATGGCCCGTGGCGTCGATGTCCCGCAGCAGCCGCCGTACGGCGTCCGGGTCGGTGATGTCGGCGGCGTACGCGGTGGCCGTCACGCCCCGTTCGGTGAGCCGTGCCAGAACGGCGGCCGCTTCGGGGGCACGGTCGCCGCGTCGGCTCACCAGCGCCAGGTGCCGCGCTCCGAGGTCGGCCAGCCGGCTCACGGTCGCGGCGCCGAAGCCGCCGAGCCCACCGGTGACCAGGTAGGTGCCGGACGGGTCGAGGCAGAGCTCCCGGTTGTCCCGCGCGGTCACCGGTACCGGTTCGTCCAGGGGGTCGAACGTGACGACGACCTTGCCCATGTGGCGGGAGTGCTGGAGGAGGCGGAAGGCCTCGTCGACGCGAGCGGCCGGGTAACCGGTGTACGGCAGGGGCCGGTAGGTGCCCGCCGTCACCCGGTCCGCCACCTCGGCGAACAGGTCGCCGTTGCCCGGCGCTTCGGCGGGCAGGGTGTTGAGGTCGACACCGAAGAAGGCGATGTTGCGGACGAAGGGGCGCATCGAGAGCGGCTTGTTCTCGAAGATGTCGCGCTTCCCGAGTTCGATGAAGCGTCCACCGGGCCGCAGCAGGTCCATGCTGCGGGCGATGGCCTCACCCGCGAGGGAGTTCACCACGACGTCGACACCGCTGCCGTCGGTGATACGACGCACCTCGGGCGCGAAGTCCAGACTCCGCGAGTCCAGTACGTGTTCGACGCCTTGGGCGCGCAACCAGTCCCGCTTGGCCTCGGTACCCGCGGTGGCGATCACCCGGGCGCCGCAGGAGTGGGCGTACTGGAGGGTCGCCAGGCCGATGCCGCCGGCGCCGCCGTGGACGAGGACCGTCTCGCCGGGTGCGAGGCGGGCCAGTCGGTGCAGGCTGTGGTGGATCGTGGCATGCACGACGGGAAGGGTGGCCGCTTCCGCGAAGCTCATCTCCTCGGGGATACGGCCGAGGGACTGCTCGGACGTGACCGTGTGTGAGGCGAGCGCGGCGGGAGCGAGCCCGTACACCCTGTCGCCCACCGACCACCTGGTGACGCCCGGGCCGACTTCGGTGACGACGCCGGCGCACTCCAGCCCGGGCGCCTGGGCGGTGGGGGTGCCTTCGACCGCCTCCTGCGGCAGCAGCCCGTTGGCGGTCAGCGTGTCCCGGTAGTTGAGCCCGGCGGCGCGCACGGCGATGGTCACGTGTCCGGTTCCCGGCCGGGCGGGGGTGGTGCGTTCCCACGCGAGGTGGTAGCCGAGGCCGGGGTCGCACACGCGGAGCGTGAAGGCGTCGGAGGGTGTGGTCAGCCGGGTGAGGCCGGGGCGGGTGTGCGTCTCGCGGGGTACGAAGCGGCCGTTGCGGGTGAGCACGATCTCGTCCTCGTCGCCGGGGGCGAGCAGTTCGTCGGCCAGGCGCCGGGCGTCGGCCTCCGGGTCGCCGCAGCGCTCCAGGCTGATCCGGCGGACGCCGAGCCGGGGCTGCTCGTTGGCCAGGGTGCGGGCCATGCCCCAGACGGGGGCGTCACCGGGGAACGCGGGGTTCTCGGGGGCGGGGAACAGCCCGCTCGGCCGGGTGACCAGCCACAGCCGGGCGGTGACGCCTTCGGGCAGGCCGTCCTGGCAGGCGGAGGCGACGGCGCGCAGGAGGGCGGTTCTGCGGGTGGTCCGGGCGGTCAGCCGGCCCGGCTCGGTCTCCGGACCGGTCTCCGACTCCGTCTCCCGGCCGGTCTCCGGCTCCGTCTCCGGGTCGGCGAACAGGACGGCGAGTGCCACGTCCCGGGTGCCGGACGTCAGCAGGCGGGCGAAGGTCTCGGGGGCGGCGTCGGCTCCGACGGTCGTGACGGTGGCGGCGTCCTCAGCCGCCGCCTGCCGCAGCTGGTCGGCGACCGCCCGACCGGTCGCGGCCTCCTGCTCGCCCTCGACGGCGACGACCCAGGCGGTCCGATCGTCCCGGGCGCGCGGCGGAGCCGCGGCGGAGGGGCCGGGGGCGGCCGGCGTGGCGGCGAGCAGCACGGAGTAGTCGTCCCGCGCGGGTTGCCGGTCGTCGCCGCTGCGGACGATGTCGGTGAAGCCGCACTCCTCCAGGAGCGGCGGCCACTGATCGGGCGCGAGGAGGATCGAGTGCGGACGCAGGTGCGCGTCGCTGCGCTGCCAGAAGCTCTCCAGGGTGCCGAAGACACCACTCAGGTGCTCCGCGTCGTGGGGTTCCAGGGCCAGCAGCAGCCCGCCCGGTGCCAGGAGGGTGCGGACCCGGCGCAGCGCGGCGGCCACATCGGTGGTGGTGTGCAGGGCGTGCGCGGACACCACCAGGTCGAAGGCGCCTTCGGGGAAGCCTTGCGCGCCGGGGTCGGTGTCGAGGTCGAGGGTGCGGTATGCGACGAAGTCGTAGGCGGCGAAGCGGTGTTCGGCGCGGGTGAGGAAGGCCGGGGAGACGTCCGTGTAGGTGTAGTGGGTGCGTTCCGGCGGCAGGAGGGGCAGCAGGGCGGCCGTGGTGCCTCCGGTTCCGGCGCCGACCTCCAGGACCCGCAGCGGCCGGTCGCCCGGCCAGGCCTCGACGATGCCGCGCACCATGCTCTGGGCGACGCGGTTGTGGAACCGGCACACCGGTGCGAGGTCGTAGAACTGCTCGTAGGTGGAACCGTCGGAGGCCATCAGCTCCAAGGGGTCCTCCGTGCCGCGCAGGACCGCGTCCAGGTGCTGCCCCCGCCGGGCGAAAAGGGCCGCCTCGGCGCAGAAGGCCGGGTGGTCCGCCACGAACGCGCGCCGCAGTCCGGCGGCGCGGAAGGTGCCGGTCGTCAGACGCCACCGCCCGTCCGTGAGGGACGTGAGCAGACCGTGCCGCTCCATCATGGGCAGCACCAGCTCGACCAGCCGCCGGTGCCGCGCCTGCAAACCGCCCTCCGTGAGCGCCTCCAGGTCGAAGGCCGCGGCCGGGTCGGGGAGGAAGCCACTCAGCACCTCGCCCCACAGGTGGGCGAGGGCCTCCTTCCACGCGGCCGCGTACCTCTCGTAGGGCACTTCCCGCCAGGCGGTACGCAGCGCGGTGATCCGCTCGGCGGCCGCCGCCACGACCGAGGACGGTGTGGGCGCCGGACTCGTCGGCGGTGGGGAGCTCTCGGGGCGGGGGGCGGCGCGCAGCACGGTGTGCCGGATCGTGAGCGGGGCGGGCTCCGCCTCGGTGAGGCGGCGCAGGCGGCAGCCCTCCATCTCCACGGTCACGGTGCCGTCTTCGTCGGTCACGGTGATGTCCCAGCAGACCTCGGCCGCGGCACGGGACCGCTCCCGTACGTGCACCAGGCCGGTCGCGGAGGGGGTGCGCCAGACGCGTACGGCGCCGATGGACGACGGCAGGTAGGCCGCCTCGGCCGCCGGGTCGTCGTACAGCAGGGGTGCGCCGGCCTGCAAGGCGCCGTCCAGCAGGGCGGGATGGACCTCGTAGTGGGCCGCGTCGCCGTCCTCGTGCCGGTAGGCGGCCAGCACTTCGCCACTGCCCACCCGTAGCCCGGTCAGGACCTGGAACGCCGGCCCGTAGACCAGGCCTGCGCGGTCGCAGGTCCGGTAGTGCTCGGGTCCGTCGACGGTACGCGGGCATCGGTCGCGTACGGCGGCGGCGTCCAGGGGCTCGGGGCGCGCGTCGAGCAGGGCGCGTACCCGGGCCCGTACGTGGGTGCGGGGTTCGCCGCCACGGGCGTCGGTGCTGGTGACCGTGAGCACTCCGTCGTCCGGTGTCACCGCCACCTGTGTACGCAGCGACTCGGGGTCGGGCCAGGGCACCGCAAGGGGGCGGTGGATCTGCATGTACGCCACCTCGGCCGGGGAGTTCAGGACACGCCGGCCGGCGGCCAGGGCCATCTCGACGTAGCCGGTGGCGGGCATGACGACGGTGTCGCCCACTCGGTGGCCGGCCAGCCAGGGGACGAGGGCGGGGTCCACCGCGCCGGACCACAGGGGCTGCGGCGCGGGGAGCCGCTCGCCGAGCAGCGGGTGGTCGATCCGGCCGTCGCCGCCGGTGCGCAGCACCCAGTGCTCGGGGGCGCCGTTCCAGTGGCGCTCGCGCTGCCACGGGTACGCCGGCAGGTCGGCCGGCCGGCCCGGCTGCGGGAAGTGGCGCTCCCAGTCCACGGCGGCGCCCGCCGCGAGCAGTGCGGCCAGGGTGTCCGCCATGGCGGCCACGCCGTCGGTGTCGCGGTGCAGCGTCGGGACGTACGTGGCGGGCGCGTGCGCCGGGGACGGTGCCGCGCGCCGCAGGTAGGGGCGCAGCACCGGGTGCGGGCCGATCTCGAGGAGGATGCCGGCACCGTCGGTGAGGGCACGGTCGACGGCCTGGGCGAACCGTACGGGTTCGCGGACATTGCGCCACCAGTAGTCGGCGGTGAGCTCCTCGCCCGGCACCGGGGCGCCGGTGACGGTGGAGATCATGGGCAGCCGGGTCGCGGCGGGGGCCAGGCCGGTGAGGGCGTGGGCGAGCGGTTCGCGCAGCGCGTCCATGGCGGCGCTGTGGAAGGCGTAGTCGAGGCCCAGGTCGCGGAAGAAGACCTGGCGGTGGCCGAGTTCCTCCCCGAGGGCGGCGAGCGCGTCCGGGTCTCCGGCGACGGTGACGTCCCGGCCGCTGTTGATCCCGGCGATCTCCAGCCGGCCTTCGTACGGGGCGAGGGCCTCGCGGGCGTCGGCCTCGCCCAGGCCCACGGCAGCCATCCGTCCGCTGCCGGCGGTGGCGGCCTGGGCGCGGCTGCGCTCGGCGATCACGCGTGCGGCGGCCGGCAGGTCCAGTGCCCCAGCGGTGTGGGCGGCGGCGACTTCACCGACGCTGTGCCCGATGACGGCGGAGGGACGTACCCCGCGCTCCGCCAGGAGGGCGACCAGGGCGGCCTGCACGGTGAACAGCATCGGCTGGGCGATCTCCGTACGCTCCCAGTGGGTGTGTTCGCCGCTCTCCAACCGCTTGGCCACCGACCATCCCAGGTGGGGGGCGAGGGCCGTGTCCACGTCGTCGACGGCCGCCCTGAAGACCGGTTCGCGCGCCATCAGGTCGGCGGCCATGCCGGGCCACTGCGAGCCGTTGCCGGAGAAGACGAACGTCACCGTGCCCGTTCCGGCCTTCTCCCCGACCGCCCCGGCGGCGCCCGTGTGTTCGGGGTCGCCGTCGCCCCCGAACAGCTGCTTGAGCCGCGCCGCCGCCTCCCGGGTCCCGCCCGCGAGGACGACCGCGCGGTACGGGTGCGCCTCGCGGCGCAGGCACGCGGTGCGGGCCAGGTCGTAGAACTCCCCCGGGTCGGCGGTGGCGAGACGCTCCGACACACGGGCCGCCGCCTCGCGCAACGCCTGCGCCGACCGGGCGGAGACGAGCACGGGGAGCGGCCGGCCGTCCGGTCCCGTGGCCCGCCGGGGCGGTGGGACGGTGGCCGGCGGGGTGGTCAGGACGACGTGGGCGTTGGCGCCGCCGAACCCGAAGGAGTTCACGCCCACGGCGGACCGCTCGGTCACCGTGACGGGGAGGGGTTCGACGGCGGGGGCCAGACCCAGGCCCGGGAAGTCGATGTCCGGGTGGAGCGGGGCGGCGTGCAGGGACGCGGGGACGTGCCCGTGGCGGAGGACGAGCAGCGCCTTGAACAGGCCGGCCATCCCGGACGCCGGTTCGAGGTGCCCGAGGTTCGACTTGACCGAGCCCAGCGGCAGCGCGCCGGCGCTGCGGCGCCTCCCCAGCGCCCGGCCCACGGCGCGGGCCTCGACGGGGTCACCGGCCTGGGTGCCCGTGCCGTGTGCCTCGAAGTACACGAGGTCGTCGGGGTCCACTCCCGCCTCCGCGTAGACGGAGCGCAGCAGTTCCTCCTGCGCCGTCGCGCTGGGCAGGGCCACCCCCTGTGTCCTGCCGTCGCAGTTGGTGCCGGAGCCGCTGATCACCGCGTGGACGCGGTCGCCGTCGGCCAGCGCGTCGGTCAGGCGCTTGAGGACGACCACTCCCCCGCCTTCGGCGCGTACGAAACCGTCGGCCTCCGCGGAGAACGCCGCGCACCGTCCACGCCGCGACAGCATGGCCGCCTGGGAGAAGCCCACATAACCGAGCGGGCTGGTCAGGACGTTGACCCCGCCGGCCAGCACGGTCCGACCGCCGCCCTCCATGAGGAAGCGGTACGCCCGGTCCATTGCCACCAGGGAGGAGGAACAGGCCGTGTCGACCACCATGCTGGGCCCGCGCAGATCCAGGAAGTGCGACAGGCGGTTCGCCCCGAGGGCGCTCGCGGCACCGAGCATGGTGTAGGGATTCACGTCCGAGAGGAGGGAGAGCTGCAACGTGCCGTAGGAATGGTCGGACATTCCGATGAACACCCCGGTGTCCGAGCCGGCCAAGGAGGAAGCCGGGATTCCCGCGTCGTCCAGCGCCTCGACCGCCATTTCCAGCAGCAGCCGGTGCTGGGGGTCCATCTGCGCCGCTTCCCTGGGCGAGATACCGAAATAGGCGGCGTCGAATCCGGCGACATCGGAGAGGAATCCGCCCGCGGCCGTGTACGACTTACCGGCGCGTTGCGCCGCTCGGTCGACGAACCGCCGTCTCTCGAAACGGTCCTCCGGGACTTCACCGACCAGATCCCGGCCTTCGTCCAGGGCTCTCCACAGTGCTCCCAAGTCGGCGATGCCGCCGGGGAGTCGGCATCCGACACCGACCACGGCGACGGCGTTCTCGCGACCATCGACGTCGACACATCCCATGAGCAGACCTTCCGGAATCAACGGCCGTGGGGCATCACAGTCCTCGGACCTGCAACCTACGGCTGCCGACGGACGACATTCGGCGCACACGCCGGGCTCACCCGGATCGGGATATTTGCCTTCATGTGAGGGAAGAGGGAATCGCTGCGCCGCCGTTTCGTGACGTGGCCGGAGTGCGGTGTCATCCGGCTGTGACGGACTCCTCCCGGACGACCAGCCGGGACAGTTCGACGCGGGAGCGGACCCCCAGGAGCGCGAAGACGTTGCGCAGATGGTGGTCGACGGTACGGGGGCTGATGGAGAGCCGCAGCGCCACTTCGCGGTTGGTCGCCCCCTCGGCGACACACCGGGCGATCCGCAGCTGCTGCGGGGTGAGACACGCCAGTGGACCGGCCGTCTCGGGTGCGGCGGCCCCGCCGGTGGCCCGCAGTTCGGCCCGTGTCTGCTCGGCCCACACGGAGGCGCCGGAGCGTTCGAAGGCGTAGAGGGCGTCCTTGAGCCGGCCTCGGGCCTCGCGTGGCCGGCGCCGGCGTCGCAGCCACTTGCCGTAGAGCAGCAGGGTGCGGGCGCGCTCGAAGTCACCGCCCGCCCCTTCGTGACGGGTGAGCGCGTACGTGTAGAGCGCTTCGGTCTCCGCCGGCGGGGCCAGCAGGGCACGGCAGCGGGCGAGCTGCGCCGGGGCCTGCGGGTCGGCGCCCCGGGCCGTCCAGAGGGCGAACTCCTCGACCGCGGTGCCGGTGTCGGCACCCCGCTCCCCCGCGAGCACGGCGGCCTCGACGAAGCAGGGCGCCATGAGCATCCGTACGGCGAAGTGGCCGTGCCGGTGTCCCGGCCGTACCAGGGGACCCAACCGGGCGGCGGCGTCCAGGGCCAGGCCGCGGCTCAGGTCGGCGCGGGCGCGGGCCCATTCGGCGAGGGTGGCGGCCTGGGCGAGGCCGTGGGGGGCGGCGACCGCGAGGGCCGCGTCGACGTGGGCGGTGAGCGCCGCGCGGTCGCCCTCGATCGAGGCCACCAGGGCGAGGGCGGCGTGGTGGTGGGCCACGACATTGCGCTGGCCCGCGTGGTGCGCGGCACGCAGGCCCTCTTCGGCGTGGGCGCGTGCGCGGGCGTGGCGCCCGGCGCGCAGCTCGGCGTAGGCGAGGTGTTCGAGAGCCTGCGGTACGAGGGTGGTGAGGTCGCGCGCCCGGGCCGCCGCCAGCGCCCGGGCGTTGACCCGGCACGCGGCGGCGATGTCGCCGAGGACGAGCGCCGCGGCTCCGGCGCGCAGCAACGGCACCGGGTCGTCGTCGCCTTCCGCCTGTTCCAGCACCCGCCGCAGCGGTCCCCGCGCCTCGCCGAACCGGCCGCCCAGCGCGGCCAGCATCCCGGCCCGGAAGTCGTCGTGGCCGGCGAGGACGCCCCGGTCGAGGGCGGCCAGGCAGGACGGGACGTCACCCGCGGCCCACGCCGCCTCCATTGCGGCGAACCGGGCCCCGCGGGCGCTCTCCGGGTCGTACGGATCGAGCAGAGCGGCCGCCAGCAGCAGCGCCTCGTGCGCGTCACCCACCGGCCCGTCACGCAGGGCGAGGGTGCCGCGCACGAGTTCGGCGCCACCCCGCACCGCGTCGTGGCCGGCCGCCCCCTCCCGCGCCGCCGCCAGCAGCTCCCGCGCCCGGCGTGGACGGCCGCCCAGCCTGGCGTACTCGGCGGCGGCGGTCAGGCGGGCGGCCCGGACGCCGTCCGTGGCCGTGAGGTCGGCGGCACGGGCGAACGCCAGGGACCGCTGGAGGGGCTCCGCCCGTACGTCCGGGGCGGCCGCGGCGGACGCGAGCTCGGCGGCCAGCCGCGTGTCGGGACCATCGGCGGCCAGGGCGCGGTGCGACAGGTGGGCCAGCCGGTGGCGTTCTCCGTCGAGGACGGCGGCGAGCAGCGCGTGCGCCGCGCGCCGGCGGGCGAGCGGGGCTCCGCGGTGGACGGCACGGCGCACCAGCGGGTCGTCGAACCGGATGCGGTCTTCCGCGCTGCGCGCCACCCCCGCCCGTTCGGCGGGGTCCAGCGCGGCCGGGTCGAGGCCGGCGGCGCGGGCCGCGCGCAGTACCAGGGCCGCGTCGGCGCCGCAGCCGCTCGGGTGGTGCTCGTGGGCCGCGGCCACCAGGAGCAGCAGGTCGCGGGTGGCGGGCGGCAGTTCGGCCAGCCGTCCGCCCACGACGCGCATCAGAGCGGGTCCGTCCGCGAGCGGCCGGGGCAGCGGGGCGTGTCCGGAGAGCTGGGCGGCCGACAGGCGGGTGGTGAGGGCGGTGAGGAGGGCGGGGTTGCCCTCGGCCTCCTCCAGCAGTTCCTCGCGTACGAGGGGGTCGGCGGCACCGTCGGTCAGCTCGTCCAGCAGTGCGCGCGCCGCGTGGTCGGGCAGCGGGCCGAGACGGACGAGGGGAAGCCCGGCGAAGTCGGGCGCGCAGGCCCGGTGCCCGGCCACCGACAGCAGCAGGCCGACGGCGGGCAGGGAGTCGACGCGACGTGCGGCGAAGCCCAGGGCGGCGCGCGAGGGCTGGTCCCACAGGTGCGCGTCGTCGACGCAGACGAGGAGGGGCCGCTGTGCGCCGGTGCGCCGCAGCAGGTCCAGCAGGCCGGTGGGCGGCGCGCCGGTGCGCAGCAGGGCGAGGGGCGGAACGGCCGTGCCGGGGGCGGAGCTCAGGAGCGCGTGCACCCCGCTGTGCGCGAGGTGGCGCTCTGCGGGGGCGGCGCGGGTGTGCAGGACGGGACCGGCGGCGAAGTCGCGTACCGCCCGGTCGAGGAGGGCGGTTCGCCCCAGGCCCGGTTCCCCGGCGACGAGCAGCACTCCCGACCCACCGGCCGGCAGGCGTTCCGACAGGGCGGCCACGGCGCCCAGTTCGGCGTCGCGGCCGAACAGTCGCGTCGAGGTCCCGGCGGTCGTCTTCGTGGTCACACCGTCACGTTACTTACGCGTAACGAGCCCCGGAAGCCTTGCGTCCACCGGCGGCGTGACCCCCGTCCAACCCCTGTGACCTGCTGAAGCAGCCGGACGTCACCGCGCCGGATGGGCACGCCCCCAAAGGCGGCGCGGCAACTCTGTGCCCGTGCACAACGCCCGCCGGTGGCGGCCGCGCCCGTGGGTCGCGGCCGCCACCGGTCCGGACCGAGCCGGGGCTGCGGTCAGGAGGTGTGCGGGCAATTGCCCCGGTACTCCTCGATGGTGAGGCTGGGGCGCGGGAGCGGACACAGGAACTGCTCGTAGCGGGTGTCATTGTCGATGAACCGCTTGAGCCACGAAATGCTGTACTTCGCGATGGTGGTGTCCGAGGTGTTCGGCGTGAAGTGGGACGCGTTGTTCAGTTCCAGGTACGCCTTGTCGAGCGTCGACGGCAGCGACTCGTAGAACGGCTCGGAGTGCGAGGAGACGGGAGCCACCGTGTCGCCGTCCGCTCCCACGATCAGCGTGGGGGTTCTGAGTTCGGGCCACGTCTTGTCGGTGTTCCATCCGGTGAGCGGGATGGCGGCCTGGAGGGACGGCCGGCTCTTGGCCGCCTCCAGCGAACCGCCGCCGCCCATCGAGTGCCCCATGACGCCGAGTCTGGTGCTGTCGATCCGGTTCCTGACGGTGCTGCGCTGGGTCAGGTAATCCAGCGCGGCGAGGAGCTGGCGGCCCCGGCTGTCGGGCTGGTCGAGGGTGGAGAGCGTGTCGATGGTGATGACGACGAACCCCTGGGAGGCGAGCCGCGGGCCGAGCCAGGCGATGGACGACTGGGTCGCGGTGAAGCCGGGCGAGATCGCCACCGCCCCGAACGTACCGTCGCTGGTGGTGGTCGGGTAGTAGATCGTGCCGCCGTCGAAGCCGCTGACGCTCAGCGACGAGACGGTGGTCTGCGAGACCGCGTAGGGGCCGCGGACGGCCTCGATGCTCGCGGTGGTGGGGGCGGGGCCCCGCTCGTAGGGGTTGTCCGCCGCCTGGGCACCCGTGGTCATGCCAGTGCTGAGACCGGCGACGGCCAGGAGCGCCACCACGCCGGCGGTGAAGGGCCGGTGGCGTTTCCGCGCCACGGGGGCGGTGCCGGGAGTGGGGGTGGGGGATGCGGTGCTGCGGTGCTGCTGCACGACGGAGTCGTCCTCTCTGTCGTATCGGCGGGTGCGTCCCGGTGCGGCCGGGGCGCATCGCCGTGGCGGGTGGGGGTGCCCACTGTCACGGCGCCCGGGGCGGTACGGCATCGGTGTAATCGCCGGTCTCGGCCGGGCGATCGCCGGTGTCGACCGGACGGAAAACCGGCCGCGGCGCCCGTGCGGATTTGCGAAACCGACAGGGATGGACGACGTGGAGCGCTTCCGGACGGCGGCGGTCGCCTGGGCGGCGGGCGGGGCCGACGCCCGCGCGGCCGCGGCTCACGCGCGGGACCTGGCCGCCCGGACCCGGCCCAAGAAGGTCGTCCTCGTGGAGGGTCCCAGCGACCGGGTCGCGGTCGAGGCCCTGGCCGCGCGCCTGGGCAGGGACCTCGACGCGGAGGGGTTCCCGGTCGTTCCGCTCGGCGGCGTGACGAGCATCGGACGGTTCCTGGAGGTGCTCGGGCCACAAGGGCTGGGGCTCGGCGTGGCCGGCCTGTGCGACGCCGCGGAAGAGCGCTGGTTCCAGCGCGGGCTGGAGCGTGCCGGGCTCGGAAGCGCCCTCACCCGCGCCGACATGGAGCGGCGCGGCTTCCACGTCTGCGTCGCCGACCTGGAGGACGAGCTGATACGGGCGGTGGGCGCCGAGACGGTGCGCCAGGTCATCGTCGCCGAAGGCGAATGGCGCGCGTTCCGGACCTTCCAGAACCAGCCGGTGCAGCGGGAGTGGACCGTGGAGCGGCAGCTGCACCGGTTCATGGGGACCCACAGCGGCCGCAAGTCGCAGTACGCGCGGGCGCTCGTCCGGCGACTGGACCCGGCGAGCGTCCCCCGGCCGCTGGCACGCCTGCTCACGAACGCGGCGGTCTGACGACGACCGGCTCGATGGCCGGGTGCCCGTCGTCGAGCGCCTCGGGGATCACGGTGGCCGCGATCACGGCCGCAGTCGCCCCGGTGGCCACGGCCGTCACGGCGGTCGCCACGCCCCTAGGCAGCCCACGGCCACCGTTCAGCGCAGGAGACCGGCCGCCGTTTCCCCCTCCGTCCCCTCTCGTTGGTCTATGACAGCGGCACGAGACGGAGGGGGAGACGTGCACGGACGTCGGGTAGGGGTGTGTGGGCGACCCGCCGCAGTCGATCGGTGGGGAGGTTTCCTGTCGCTCGGACCGGATGGAGGAAATGGCGTCGGTGTTCCGCCGGCTGCCGCGCCGCCGGCTGGTCGTGCTGGACGGGGCCGGGTCCGGCAAGTCCACGTTCGCCGTGGTGCTGGCGCTGTCCCTGCTGCAGTCCTGGGGCCCGACGACGCGGTTCCGGTCCTGCTCTCCGCGGCCTCCTTCGACCCGGAGCGCGAGAGCTTCGACGGCTGGCTGTGCCGCCGCATCGCCGCCGACTACCCGGCCCTCGCCGATGAGGAGGCGTACGGCCCGAGCGCGATCGAGAACCTCCTGACCGGGCACCGGGTGCTGCCCGTCATCGACGGACTGGACGAACTCCCCGGCACCGCCCCTGCGGCCGTCCTCACGGCCCTCAACGAGGCCCTCGACGACCCGGCGCCGGTGGTCGTCACCTGCCGCACCGACGCCTACAGCTCGGCCGCGGCCGCCGCCGGCCCGCTGACCGGCGCGGCGGTCGTCGAACCCGCCCCCGTGGACGCGGCCGACGCCCTGACGTCGCTGCGGGCGGAACGGCCGGACCGGTGGGGCGGCCTGGCCTCGCATGTGGAGCAGCAGCCGCACGGGACGGTCGCCGAGGCGCTGACCAGTCCCCTGATGGTGGCCCTCGCCCGGACGGTGTACGCCGACGGGGACGCCGACCCGGCCGAACTCGAAGACCTCCCGACCAGGGAGGCCGTCGAGGACCATCTGCTGGACGCCCTCGTGCCCACCCTCTACGCCCGCGCCCAGCGCCAGGACCCCGGCCGCCCCCGCCCCTGGAGCCCGGAGCGCGCCCATCGGTAGCTCGCCCACGGCCGGCATGGAACGCCAGAACATCTACGACCTGTCCTGGTGGCGGCTCCACCGCTTCGTGCCGGTGCTGGCCCGGGCCTGGTCCCGCGCCGTCGTCTGGACGGTCGTCCTGCTCGGTCTCACCCTGCTGGATTACGGAGTCGGCGGCCTCCTTCCCGGGCTCCCGCCGCGTGAGCACGGTCCGGCGATCTGGTACGCGCTGGGCGTGGCCGTCGCCGTGCCGTGCATGTCCTGGTTCGCCGCGTGGTGGACCGCCCGCCGGGGCGAGGAGGCGCACGGGCTGACGGGCATCGTCCTGACGGCGGTGTGCGGTGGTGTCGCGTTCGCCGTTCCCGGTCTGACGTTCGCACCGGTGGACGAGGCGCCCGAGTGGTATGTGATCGGCTGCGTGTTGGTCCTGGGGTTCGCCTTCCTGCTGGTCCTCCGCGCCACGGGACTCCCGGTGCCGCCGCACCTGCCCAGCCGCGGCACGTTCACCGCCCGGCACTGGCGGCACCGTCTGCCGCGCGCGGTGGCCATGTTCGCCGGGACCACCATCCTGACCAGCGCCGCTCTGCGTCTGTACGCCCTCGTCGTGCCCCCGGGGCAGGATGCTCCCGGGGCCCCACGTCGCCGGCACCGGAGCTGCCGTGGACGTACGGCCTCACCATGGGCGCCGTCCTCGGCGTGGGGCAGGCCGTGCTCCACTGGACGCGCGGCACGACGGGCACCGACGACCGGATCACCCCGGACTCCGCCGTACGGGCCGACCGGCTGGTCACCCTTGTCGGGGTGGGTCTCGGAGCCCTCCTCGTCACGCTTCCGCTCGACATCGTGGCCGTGCTGGAGGCGAGTTCCCCGTCCCACGGACCGGCGGCCGTCGACATGCTCGCGGCCGTGGTGGTGCTGGTCCTGGGCGTGGGTCCGACGGGGCTGGTGCTCGCGTCGGCCTCCTCCTCGTGGCCGCACTACACCGCCGCGCGTCCGGTGCCGGCCGCGCGCGGCCGGCTTCCGTGGCGGCTGCAGGCCTTCCTCGCCGACGCCCACCGCCTCGGTGTCCTGCGCCAGGTCGGTCCCGTCCACCAGTTCCGCCACGCCCGCCTGCAGCAGCGCATGGCCCGGCACGGCCGGCTTCCCCGGCCGCGTACGCCTGCGGCGGAACCCGGTGCTCCGGCCCGTCGTTGACTCACCGCCCCCCCGAGCCGCTGGTCACCGGCGGTTTCCCGGAGCGGGGCGCGACGGGCAACAGGAAACCCGTGGACCCGGGGTGGTGCCGTGGACAGGCTGAAGTCGTCAGCACGCCGCAAGACCCACCAAGGGGGAAACGTGCGCAAGGTGAAGATGATGAGGACCGCCGCGGCACTCGCGCTCGCCGTCGGGGCGATGACCACGGTCAGCACCACGCAGGCCACGGCCGCCGAGGCCGCCACCAGCCACGGGTGCCCGTCGGGGTACGTCTGCATGTACCCGGGCGCGGGCTGGAACAACGACCGTCCGACCCACCGGTACTCCGCGTACGGGGCCCACAACCTCAGCAACATGTACGGGACGTACCGCATCTACAACAACCAGACCGGCGGTGCCACCATGCGCACCTGCACCGGCTACAACGGCACCGGCTGCCAGGGCTACCTCCCGGCCGGCTGGTACATCGACAAGGACATGACGCCGATCAACTCGATCACCCTCCAGCCGTAACCCCGAGCCTCCCGGCCTCGTGGACAGCTTCCGGAGTCGCCTCCCAGGCAGCTCCGGAAGTCCTGTTTCCGCCACACCGGACCAACGGCTTGGCCGAGTGTCGGCCCCCGGCTGTAGCCTGGGCCCCTGTCATCTCACAATCTGGGCGCACCTTGCCGTGGGGGATGCTTTGGGGGATCCGGACCGCGGACGGAAGACCGACCGTCCGCACGAGTTGCCCGACGACGCCGCGATGTCCTTCTCCGCGCGGCTGAGACGGCTGCGGCTGCAGCGCGGCCTTTCGCTGGCCGACCTGGCACGGCAGACGCACTACAGCAAGGGCTATCTGAGCAAGATCGAGACCGGTGCGAAGCGGGTGACCATCGACGTCGCACGCCGCTGTGACCAGGTCCTGCGGGCGGAGGGCGAACTGCTGCGCCTGGTGCGGGAGGCACCGGTGCCTCACCCGTCGCCCGCGGAGCAACCGGACGCCAACTGCCCCTACCGGGGCCTCTCGGCGTTCACCCCGCAGGACGCGGGGTGGTTCTTCGGCCGGGAGCGGGCGACGGCCGCACTGGTCGAGCGGGTCTTCGAACGGATCGGCAGTGGACCGCTGTTGCTGGTCGCCCCCTCGGGGGCCGGGAAGTCGTCACTGCTCAACGCCGGTCTCGTACCGGCTCTTCGGCGCAACGGCGGCTTCCCCATGCCGGGTGCCGACGGGTGGCCGGTGGTGATGTTCACGCCCACCTCGCAGCCGCTTCAGGAACTGCTGGACTGCGCCGCGAAGGCCCTCGGGAGCGATCTCGGGCTCGATGCGCGCCAATTGCGCGACCGGCCCGAGACACTGCTCGAAGCCGTCCACCGGCTGTCGGACGGACGGATGCCGGACGGACGGATGCCGGACGGACGGATGCCGGACGGACTCGCAGGGGGCGGCCCGGGGCCGGGAGACCGGCCGATGCCGGAGCCCGGCGTCCGGCGGCCACCGCCCGTCCGCCCGGTGCTGATCGTCGACCAGTTCGAGGAGCTGTTCACCCTCTGCCCCGACGAGGACGAGCGACGCGCGTTCGTACGTGTGCTCACCTCCGTCGCCACCTCCCGGCCGGAGTCCACCGGGTACGACGCCGCCGTCGTGGTGATCGGCGTGCGGGCCGACTTCACCGGGCGGTGCCTGGACCTCCCCGAGCCGGCGTCGCTCTTCACGGACGGGCTGTTCGTCCTGCCGCCGATGTCGGTGGCGGAGTTGCGCGAGTCCATCACCCGACCGGCACAGCTCGCGGGTGTCACGCTCGAACCAGGTCTGGTCCCCCTGCTGCTGAGGGACGCGGGTCTGCGCGACGAGACGGGTGCGGTGGGTCCCGGAAGCGCGCCCGAGCGGGCGCCGTCCGGTGCCCTGCCTCTGGTCTCGCACGCGCTGATGGCCACCTGGCAGCGGCGCGAGGGCGCCACGCTGACCGTCGCGGGGTACGAGGACACCGGCGGTATCCAGGGCGCGATCGCGCGTACGGCGGAGGACGTGTTCGCCCGCCTGTACCCGCCCGAGCAGCGGACCATTCGCCGGGTCCTGGTGCGGTTGGTCCACGTCGCCGACGGCACCGGGGTGACACGCCGGCGGATGAGCCGGACGGCGCTGCTGGAGCAGCTGGCGGACGCGGACGGCGCGGCGGACGCCCTCGACGCCTTCGTACGGGCCCGGCTGATCACCATGGACAGCGACACCGTCGAGATCACCCACGAGGCCCTGCTGCACGCCTGGCCCCGGCTGCACGGCTGGATCCACGCCGACCGGGCCGGGCTGCTGATCCACCAGCAGCTGGCGCACGCCGCCGAGGACTGGGAGCGCGAGGGGCGCGACCCGTCCGCCCTCTACCGCGGCACCCGGCTGGACACCGTGCGCTCTTGGGCCGAGGAGCTCGACGGCGCGAGCCGGCTCAGCCCCCGCGAAGCGGCCTTCCTCCGCGCGAGCGTGGCGGAGGAGGACGGCCGCGCGGCGCAGGCCAGGCGCCAGGTCCGGTGGCAGCAGCGGATGCTGGCCACGCTCGTCGTCCTGCTGGCCGTCGCCCTGACCGCCGGGGGTGTGGCGTACCAGCAGCGCGCGGGCGCCCTGGACCAGGAGCGCGTCGCCCGCTCGCAGGCGCTGGCCGTGCAGTCCACCTCCCTGGCCGCCGGTCAGCCGGAGGCCTCCATGCTGCTGGCCGAGGAGGCCTACCGTACGGAGGCGACGACCGAGGCGCGCGGGGCGCTGCTGAGCACCCAGTCGCAGGCCTTCTCCGCCCGGCTCGGCGGGCACGGCGGACCGGTCAACGCGGTGGCCTTCGCCCCGGCGAAGGGGCTGCTGGCGTCGGCGAGTTCGGACGGCACGGTACGGCTGTGGCGGGTGGCGGACCGCCGGACGGCCGCGACGTTCACCGTCCCCGGGCGGGTGCGCGCGGTCGCCTTCAACCCGGACGGGCGGACGCTCGCGGTGACGTCCACGGACGGGCCCGTGCGGCTGTGGGACACGTCCGCCCGGCGGGCGGAGGCGGGGATGCCGCTGCCCGGGTCCACCAAGGGCGCGCGAGCCGTGGCGTTCGCCCCGCGCGGGCGGACGCTGGCCGTGGCGGCTGCCGACGGCAGCCTCCAGGTGTGGGAGACCTCCCGGGGCGCCGCCGGTGTCCGGCCCCGGCTCGTCGCCTCGCTCACCGGCCACGCCGGGAGGGTCAACACCCTGGCGTACGCCCCGGACGGGCGGACGCTCGTGTCGGCCGGTGCCGACCGGACCGTACGGCTGTGGGACGCGGCCGGCGGCCGCCCGCCGGCCGTTCTGCGAGGTCACACGGACGAGGTGCTGGGGGCCGCCTTCGCGCCGGACGGGCGGACGGTCGTCACCGGAGGCGTGGACCGGACGGTGCGGCTGTGGGACGTCCGGGAGCGCCGCTCCGTGCGGGCGCTGACGGGGCACGACGACGACGTCAACGCCGTCGCCTACACACCCGACGCCACGATGGTGGTCAGTGCGGGCGGCGACGGCACGACCCGCTTGTGGGACGTGCGCAGCGGCCGGCCGGCCGCGACGCTGACCGGGCACACCGACTATGTGCAGGGGGTCGCGGTGGACTCGGCCGGCGCGGTGCTCGCCACCGCCGGGTTCGACCAGTCCGTGGTGCTCTGGGACCTCCGTGGTTCGGTGCTGACGTCGCGTCCGTTCACGGAGATCTGGCAGGCGGCGTACAGCCCGGACGGGAAGCTGCTGGCCACCGCCGGCGCCGATCACACGGTGCGGTTGTGGGACGTGGCGGGTCGCCGGGTGCTGGCGACCTTCACCGGTCATCGCGAGCGGGTGTTCTCGGTGGCGTTCGCGCCCGACGGGCGGACGCTGGCGTCGGGCGGTTCCGACGGCACGGTGCGCCTGTGGGGCGTGGCCGAGCGCCGGCCGCTGGCGACGCTCACCGGCACGAACGGGGATGTGTTCTCGGTGGCGTTCGCCCCGGACGGGCGGACGCTGGCGTCGGCGGGATCCGACCGTACGATCCGCGTGTGGGACGTGGCCGCGCGCCGCCAGCTGGCCGCGCTGACCGGCCACACCGACTTCGCCAACGACGTGGAGTTCAGCCCTGACGGGCGGATGCTGGCGAGCGCCGGTGACGACCTGGCCGTACGGCTGTGGGACGTGGCCGCGCGCCGACCGCTGGCCACGCTCAGCGGCCACACGGGCGCGGTCCGGGGCGTGACGTTCGGCCCGGACGGGCGGATGCTGGCGAGCAGCGGCAACGACGGGACCGTACGGCTGTGGGACACCCGGTCGCGCCGCTCCGCGGGGGCTTTCACCGGTCACACCGGTTCCGCGCGGGGCATCGCCTTCTCCCCCGACGGGCGGACGCTGGCGAGCAGCGGCAACGACCGTACGGTCCGGCTGTGGGACGTGCCGGGGCGCCGGCTCTGGGCGGTTCTGACGGGTCATACGAACGCGGTGTGGGGAATCGCGTTCAGCCACGACGGGCGGACGGTGGCCAGCAGCAGCAACGACGGCACCGTACGGCTGTGGAACCTGGACGTCGGGACCCGGCTGGCGGAGATCTGCCGGGTGCGGCAGCGCATCGGCCCGAAGGAGCGGGAGACGCTGATGCCGGGTCTCCCCGTGTCCCCGGGGCGTGCGTGCGCCGTTCGCTGACGCCCTGGTCACCGGGGGTTTCCCGGGTGTTTCCCGTTGCCCGTTCGGGTGGGGCGACGCGAGGCCCTCGACGAGCGGAGGCCACGGCCAGCAGGCTTCTGTCCGGCAGGCACGTCTACAGAGAACGAGGGTCCAGGATGCTTCGCCGCTCCCGTCTCATCGGCACACTCGTCGGGGTGGTCGCCTTTCTCCTCTGGGCACCGGCGCCCGCGTCGGCCGCCGCCGACGGCACGTGCGCCGTCCGCGCCCCGGGAGCCTCCCCGGCGGCCGAGCGCGCCGTGGCCGCCGCGTGCGAGCAGGTGGCCGCGGGCGTCTGGTACACGTGGGGCGGCGGGCACGGCCCGAAGCCCCGTCCCACGTACGGGCAGGTCGATCCGACCGACCCGGCCAGCGAACACGACCCGGAACGGCTCGGTTTCGACTGCTCGGGCCTGGTCCGCCACGCCTACGCCGAGGCGACCGGATCGGACATCCTCAACGGGACGGCCAGCGCCCAGTACTACACGCACCGCGCCGCCGAACGCTTCACCGCCGCCCAGGGCCTCGCTCCGCTGGTCCCCGGCGACCTGCTGGTATGGGGCACCCCCCAGAAGATCAGCCACATCGCCATCTACCTCGGTGAGGGCAAGATGGTGGAGGCGAGGCAGTCGGGCACCAGGCTCATGGTCAGCGACGTCCGCCTGCACGGCGGTTACCACGGCGCCGTCCGCGTCAACACCGGCCCGGTGACCGGCCATGTGTTCCAGACGTGGGGTACCGGTGTATGGACCAAGGCCGAGCCGTCCGGCAAGGCCGCGCGTGTCTACGCCTTCCCCGGGCCGACGACGATCCGCGTCCAGTGCCAGAAGCACGCGGAGACGGTCACCTCCGACGGCTACACCAACGACGCCTGGTCCTACCTGCCCGACTACAAAGCCTGGGTCACCAACATCTACATCCAGGGACCCGCGTGGCTGAAGGACGTCCCCACCTGCGCCTCCTGAGGCACGGACCCGCCGTTCGCACCAGTGACCGTCACGGGGGTCGGCCACTGGTGCGAACGGTGTTTCAGGGACGGTAGCGCAGCGGGTGGTCCGCGGGTACCTCGGTGAGCACGATGCGATGACCGTCCGGGTCGGCGATCCACATCTCGATCAGGCCCCAGGGCTCCCGCACCGGCTCCCGCAGCACCCGCACACCCCGTCCGGCCAACTCCTCGTGGGCCGCGGCGCAGTCGGCGACCTGCATCCACAGTTGCAGCGTGGTCGTCGGCGGCTCCTGGGAGCGGCCGGACACCTCGAGGAACCCGCCGCCCAGGAAGTAGACGGTCCCGCGTTCCGGGCCGGTTCCGAATTCCCGGTAGACGGCGAGGCCGAGGGTCTCGCCGTAGAAGGCGCGTGAGGCGTGCGGGTCACGGGGACGCAGCAGAACCCTGCTGCTCAGTACATGCACCATACCCGGACCCTACGCCCACGACCGGGCGGCGAGTGCGCTCGTCCCGTCCTCGTCGCCGACTCGGGGAGCGGGGGCTGCGCCCGGGGCCGGTCCCCCCTTGGTTCCGGCCCCGGGAGCGGGCGGGAATGTCAGGTTTCCCGCCGTTCAGGGGGGTGTCAGAGGGTCAGCCCGTGCCCGTACGGGAAGACGGGGTCTTCCGTGTCGTTGGGTACGTCGGGGCGGGAGGCCTCGACCGCCGCCATGGAACGTGGCAGCTCGAAGGGCAGGCGGCCCTCGGGCCGGGCGCGCCCGAAGGCGACGTCGAGGAGTGCTTCGTCACTCGCGCCGTAGTCGGCGACCAGGGCCGTGGCGTGCTCCGCGATCTCGGGGATGACGGCGGCGCGCTCCAGGTTGATGCAGACCAGGGTCGGCACGGTGTCCAGGAGCCGCAGGATGTCCCGCAACTCGCCGTCGGGGAAGGCGAGCGATCCGGAGTGGAAGAACGACTCGAAGCGGGTGGCGCGCGGCTCGTGGGGGGTGCGCAGGCGCAGCACCGCGAGGTCCGCCTCGGCCGGGTCGGTCACCACGTCGCCGTACCGGGCGGCCGTCTCCTCGCCGACTCCTTGGACGTACAGCCTGGGCCGGCCGGTCAGCGGCAGCAGGGCGTGGTTGGTCAGGACGGTGAGGGAGCGGCGCTGTGCCGCATCGCCGGCCGCCGTGAAGGGGCCGGCGCCGACGGTTTCCTCGGCGCGGTCGGGGTCGACGTACGGATCCTCGAAGAGGCCGAGGACGAACTTCTCGCGCAGCAGGCGCCGTACGGAGGTGTCGAGGCGCTCCTCGGTGATGCGGCCGGAGCGAACGAGTTCGACCACGGTCTCGGGGCACGTCTCGCCGCCGAACTGGTCGGCTCCCGCGTCGATGGCCTTCGCGGCGCGTTCGGCGACGTCGAGGTGTTCCACGCCCCAGGCGCGGGCCGGGTGCGTCTCACCGAAGATCGGGGCGTCGTTGAGCAGGCCCCAGTCGGTGCAGACGATGCCGTCGAAGCCGAGCCGTTCACGCAGAAGTCCGGTCACGACGTCCTTGTTGAAGCCGAAGCCGACTTCTTCCCAGTCGGTGCCGATGGGCTGACCGTACGACGGCATGATCTGGGCGCAGCCCGCGTCGATGGCGGCCTTGAACGGTTCGAGGTGGTGGTCGCGCATGCCGCCCGGGTAGACCTGCTCCTTGCCGTGCGGGAAGTGCGGGTCCTCGCCGTCCCTCTGGGGGCCGCCGCCGGGGAAGTGCTTGACCATGCAGGCCACGGATTCCGGGCCCGGCGCGGGTCCCTGGAGGCCGCGGATGTAGGCGCGGACCAGCTCGCTCGTCGTCCTGGCGCTGGAGCCGAACGTGCCGGACTGGCGTGACCAGCGGGGTTCGGTCGCCAGGTCGATCTGCGGGTGGAGCGCGACGCGGAAGCCGACCGCCAGGTACTCGCGGCGCACCGTGTCGGCGAACTGCTCGACGAGTGCGGCGTCGCCGATGGCGGCCAGCCCCAGCGGCTCGGGCCACGCGGAGAAGGCTCCCGCGTTGAAGGAGGCACCGGGATTGTCGGTGAAGGCGTGACGCGGGTCGGTGGAGAGGGTGACCGGGATGCCGAGGCGGGTGTGCGCGGCCAGCTCCTGGACGCGGTTGACCCACCGGGCCATCTCCCGGACGCCGTACTGGCCCAGCAGGTTGAAGTGCGTGAGGTGCTTGCCCTCGATCAGTTCCGGCGTGGTGAAGGGGAGCATCGACTGCCCCGCCTCGGTGACGAGGGAACCGTCCGGGTTCATCGTCAGCATGGAGTGGAAGAGCTGGCCGGCCTTCTCCTCCAGCGTCATGCGGGAGAGCAGGTCCTCGACGCGTTCGTCGACGGAACGCTGGGGGTCGCGGTATGCGGGGGTGGTGCTCATGGGAGGGCTCCGTACTGGTCGGCTGGGTGCTCGACGCCTACTTGACGCTGCGGATGAACTGCACGGCGGCGGCCCCGAGGACGCAGGCGATGCCGCCGAAGAGGAACAGGGCGCCGTAGTTGCCGCCCCCGCCGGTCGCCAGCAGCACCGGCGCGATGACGGGGACGAGGGACTGGGGCATGGCGTTGCCGACGTTCAGCACGCCCATGTCCTTGGCGGACTCCTCCGGGTTGGGCAGGACGGCGGCGGCGAGTGCCACGTCGACGGAGAGGTACAGCCCCTGGCCGAAGCCGAAGACCACCATGGCGGCGGCGAAGACCGGGAAGGTGTGCGCCGTCGCGATCAGCGCGAGGCCGGCGGCGATCACGAGGGAGGAGCCGAGGACGTACGGCTTGCGCCGGCCGGACCTGTCGGAGAGGACGCCGCCCAGCAGGGAGCCGGCGACGACGGCGGCGACCATGGCGATGGTGGCGGTGGTCATCTTTCCGGGGACCTCGGCCGGGCCGTATCCGAGCCGGTCCATCAGGAAGTACACCTGGTAGCTGGTCACGCAGGAGATGCCGATGAAGACCAGGAACCGTCCGGCGAAGTTCCACGCGAAGTCGGGGTGCTTCCGCGGGCTGACCCAGAAGCTGCGGAGGAACTCACGGAGGCTGTAGGGCGCGAAGGCTCCGGGCGTGGCCGGGCGGTCCTTCATCAGGACGGCGAGACACACCGCACCGGCCAGTCCGACGAGGGCCGGGACGACGAAGGCCAGGGCCATGACCGTGTGGAAGGCGTTGGCCAGGACGCTGCCGGCGACGATGGCGAGGGAGGTCGTCATGCCGACGATGCCCGAGACGCGGGCGCGCTGCCGCTCGGGAACGAGGTCGGGTACGCAGGCGGTGACCGCGCAGAGGGCGGCGTTGCCCCCGAGCTGGGCCAGTGCCCAGCCGAGCATCAGGGTGGGGACACCGGTGCCCAGGGCGACGATCGCGAGACCGGCGAGGGTGGCGACGGCACCGCCGGTCAGCCAGGGGCGGCGGCGGCCGAGGCGGCTGGTGGTGCGGTCGGACAGGGCACCGAAGACGGGATTGCCGAGCATCGCGAGCACGGCTCCGAGGGCCAGTACCTGGCCGAGGGCGGCGCCCCGGTCGGCCTCGGGGACGATCTGCGCCACGCGCAGGGCGAGGGTGACGGTCACCGGTGTCAGCAGGGCGAGCATGATCCCGAACTGCGCGAACGCGAGGCCGAAAATCAGCTTCCCCGGCGCCTTGTCCGGCTCGGGCACGGCGGGTGTGTCCGTCGGCCGCGGAAGTGGGGAGACGGCGTCATGCGTGACGGCCATGGCGGGCTCCAAAGGGGAGAAGGCGGCACGCTTGCCGCACAGCGAGCACACCGTAAACCTGAAAACCGAGTAGGTGGTAGGTTTGTTGAATGTGACCTGGATCACTGAAATCAGGTGTCCCGTGGACGGTCCGGATGGCCGGAAAGCGCTCCCGAGCAGGCCGTTAGAGTGACCCCATGAGCACATCCCGAGGGGGAAACGGGCGCCGGACCGCCGCCCGCGGTACGTACGCCGTGGGTGACGAGCGGCGTCTGCGCATCCTGGACGCCGCGGTCGAGCACTTCGCCCAGTGGGGCTTCCACGCCTCGTCCCTGGCCCGGATCGCCAAGGACGTCGGCATCACCCAGGGCGGCCTGCTGCACCACTTCCGCAGCAAGGAGAGCCTGCTCGTCGCCGTACTGGAGCACAGCGACGAGCAGGACGTCGAGAGGTTCTTCGGTACGGAGCCGGCGTCCGCCGCCGAGTGCTTCACCACGCTGACCCGCCTGGCCTCGCACAACGCCACCCGGCTCGGCCGGGTCAAGATGTTCAACGTCCTGCTGGCCGAGGCGTCCAACCCCGGCCACCCCGCCCACGCCTACTTCACCCGGCGCAACTCCGAGGTGCTGCGGCGCATGACCGGCAGTCTGCGGCGCGCCGTGGACAGCGGGGAGCTCAAGCCGGACGCCGACTGCCCGGCCGTCGCCCGGGAGGCGATCGCCGTCATGGACGGCCTGCAACTCCAGTGGGCGCTCGACCCCGAGGGCGTCGACATGGTCGCCCAGTTCCGCGCCTACGCGGACCGCACACTGCGCGCCATCACGGTGACGGGGCGGGGTCTGCCGGCTTGACGGCCGCCGCTCCGCGGACTTCGCGGAGCCGTGCGTGTTCGTCGTCCGTGACCTGCCGGCCCGAGGACGGCAGCAGCTGCGGGATGCCGTCGGTGACGGGGTACAGGCGGCGCAGGCGCGGGTTGTACAGGGCGTCCCCGGCGGGGACGAGGATGAGCGGACCCTTGTCGAGGGGGCAGACCAGGATCTTCAGC
This sequence comes from Streptomyces sp. NPDC000229, assembly GCF_040300825.1. Taxonomy (NCBI): domain Bacteria; kingdom Bacillati; phylum Actinomycetota; class Actinomycetes; order Kitasatosporales; family Streptomycetaceae; genus Streptomyces; species Streptomyces sp. NPDC000229. The sequence goes on along the minus strand of NZ_JBEPEL010000006.1, from coordinate 2,550 downwards.
AGCGGGTCATCGGGCTTCATGGCGCGCCTCTTTCGGTGCTGGGGCGGACGTCGGTGCCGGGGCGGATTGCGGTTCCGGGGCGGATTGCGGTTCCGGGGCGGGGTCCTGCTCCGGAGCGGACTTCGGCTCCGCGGCGGACGGGATGGACAGCGCGAGGAGTACGGACACCGCCAGCGACGCCCCAGCCAGAAGCAGGACCAGGCGCAGGGGGTCCCCCGGCAGCGACTCGCCGAACGCGAGGGTGCCGAGGGTCGCGGTGTAGAGGCATGAGGTCGTGGTGCAGACGGGCACGACCAGCGAGGCCCGGCAGCGCTGCAAGGCCGTCTGGGACAGCACCAGCCCACCCGCACCGGTGACCAGCAGCAGGTACGGGTACGGAGTGGCCGCCAGCGAGAGGACGGAGGCGAGCGGCGCGTCCAGGGCGAGCCGCGCGGAGATGCCCTTGATCGCCAGGGAACTGACCCCGTAGATCAGGCCCACGGCGACGGCGTAGGCGATCCCCGTCGGGGGTGCCCCGTGACGGCGACGGGCCGTGCGGCGCTCGGTGCTGACGTACAGCCAGAAACCGGCGACCAGGGAGGCTCCGCCGAGGGCGAGGACGGCCCCGGCGGACGCCGTGTCCCCCACCACGTCCTCGTCGGGGCGCAGTGAGCCGACCACCATCAGCAGCGCGGCGAGGATGCCCGCCGTGGCGTATCGCTCACGCGGGGACAGGCGTTCGCCGAGGACCAGGGAGGACAGCACGAGCAGCAGGACGAGACCCGAGACGAACAGCCCTTGTGCGGCCGCCATCGGCAGGGTCCGGTACACGACGAGCTGCGCGCCGAAGCCGGCCGCCAGGGCCAGGGAGCCGCCGATCCACAGCGGGCTGCCGAACAGCAGCCGCACCAGGCGCAGGGGGTGGCGGACGCTCAGCGACGGGATGCCGGACAGGGCGCGCTTCTCCAGGACGAAACCGGAGCTGTAGAGGACGTTCGCGGACAGCGCGGCCGCCACGCCCCACCACATCGCGCTCGTCACCGGGCGCGCCGGGCGTGGGCCAGCAGGATCGAGGCCGCGCTCGGCATCGCGCAGGCCAGACGGTCCACCGGGCGCAGCACGCGCGGTACGCCGTGGAAGGGGGCGCCTGCCACGCGGACGACCTCGAACCCGGAAGCGGTGAGGAACCCCTTGAGGGCGCGGGCGGTGTAGAGGCGGAGGTGGCCGACCACCTCGGAGCCCGGGCGGCCGTGGATGCCGCGCAGGCTGACCTCGGAGAACACCGGCTGGACCCCGGCGAGGAGCAGGGCCCGGTTGTACCAGGCGGCCAGGTTCGGGGTGGACAGCATCAGGTGGCCGCCGGGCGCCAGGACGCGGCGCAGCTCGTCGAGGGCTCCGTCCGGGTCGACCAGGTGTTCCACGACCTCGCTGAACAGGACGGCGTCCGCCGACCCGTCGGCGAACGGAAGCCCGCCGCCGCCCAGTTCGCCTCGCACGACCGTCCCGATGCGGGGTGCCGCCCGGCGCAGTGCGTCCTGCGACCAGTCGACGCCGATGATCCGGTGGCCGGGGAGCAGGCGGGCGGCGACGGACGCCGCGGTGCCGTCACCGCAGCCGACGTCGAGCACCGTGGCACCGGTCCGGCCGTGCAGGGCGTCGGCCAGCATCCGCGCCTGGCGGCGGCTGCGGGCGTCTCCGGACGCGACGGGAACGGCAGGGTTCTCGTAGAAGTCCCGCAAGCCCCCCGGGGGCCGGACAGTGGTGGTCATGGGGGTGGCTCCCTCGTCCGGTGGAACGTTCACACGCGTGAGCCGGCTGAGCCGGTCGGGCCGGTCGGGCCGGTCGCCTCGAGGTACTGGGCGAACAGGTCGCGCAGCCGGGTGCCGTCGTCCGGGCCGAGCAGCGCGGCCGACCAGCGCAGCGCGAGGTGCAGCCGGCCGCCGGTGCTGGCCGTGGTGACCGTCAGCCCGCGTGGCATGCGGGCCGGGGCGGAGAACCAGACGGCCCGCGCGGCACCCACCCCTGCGCCGAAGTCGAGCGGGTAGGGGACCCGGCCGATGTTGCTGAGCAGGGTGGTGGACGTCCAGGGGGCCAGCGCGCGGCGTGCCGCGCGTGCCATGGCCGCGCGGAGGGCCACCGGCAGGACGGGCGCGGTCAGCAGGGTGGCGCCACGGCCGAGCTGGGGGCGGTGAAGGGCCTTGAGGGCACGGGTACGGGCGGCGGTCAGCCGGAGCAGGTCGGCGGTGGGCAGTCCCAACTCGGCCGGGGTGAAGGGGACTTCCACCAGGCGGGTACCGTTGCCGATGGGCATGTCCATCCCGCGCGTCCGGTCGTCCACGGGCATGGTGATCCGCAGCGGCCGTGCCGGTCCGCCCCGTCTCTCGTTCCACCGGGCGATCGTCCGGGCGGTGGCCACCATCAGCTGGTCGTTGACGGTGTACGGAGCGCCCTTGGGCCGGCCGGGCACGTCGAGTTCGGCGACCTCCACGCACGAACCCTGCGAGTTGCTGTGCCTGCTCTTCTGCCATACGACGCCGTGAAGCTCCGTGGCCGCCATGCCGTTGTACACGT